>PWEB01000206.1 GCA_003553305.1 Syntrophomonadaceae bacterium | reverse complement strand
GCTTCGCTAAAGAATTCCCTGGTATAGTAGCGGTTCAGCACGGCTGTAGCCGGGTCGGGAATATCAACAATAATCATATCATACTGCTCGCCGGCTGTTTTAACAAAGAGTCTGCCATCAGTATGGATCAGGCTGACCCGCGGGTCGTCGAGGGCCTCCAGGGTAGCAGAGGTAATATAGGGCCGGGCCGCATCAGTAAGAGCCTCATCAAGTTCGATATAATCAACTGCCTCCACTGGATGTTTGACTATCTCGCTGAGAAGGCCGCGTAAGCCTCCACCAATCAACAAGACCCGTTCAGGCTGCTTATGCTGAACCATAGCCAGATGAGCCAGTTCCACCGCTTCCTGCTCTTCAAAACCGGGTGCAACGGCCTTCGGACCGGCTGTACTGAAAATCAGGTGACCGCTTTGAAAAAAAGTATACTGATCTGCACGTCGGACTACAGAAATTGCGCCATGCTCAGATTGCCTGGTTTCAACAAGTTCATGATCAGGCATGAAGTATTGCCACTGCATCCGGTAAGCCCACTGATCTAAATCTTCGAGAAAGGGGAATACTATAAAATATAATATGAGTAGCGTAATTATTGTAAAACTCCAATGGGATGGGAAAAAGCCTGCGCAGTGAATCCTGCGCATGGAATACCAGGCAGCAGCAAGCATAAACATACCAACCAGGCAGGCAATTTGAAAAGCATTCAGGTAATGAACCAAAAGAAAAGTAAATAAGAGGCCGCCGAGCATATTCCCTGCCGCTTCACAAATATAAGTCTTGCCAGCTCCAGAGCTATCCACACTCTGATCAATATCGCGCCAAACCCTTGCCAGGAAAACAAACTGAGCTCCCAATAACAGGCAGGCCGGAGCCATTACCAAAAAACAGGAGCTGGCCATATCAACCAGGGACAGGTAAGCCCCGGGAGGAATTTCAAAAACCCCGCGCAGGAAACGGATCAGCATGATAGTTGCTGGAAGGACCAGCAAGAGACCCACCGCACTGCTCATAAGCAAGGATAAAGGACGGTTTATTTTTTCTATAAATACAACTCCCAGGCGGCTGCCCACACCAACCCAGACCATCCAGGAAGCCAGGATAATTCCGATCGAGAGTTCATTACCATGGAAGACCATTAACAATTCCCGCAAAAGCAAGACCTGGCCAACCTGGGAAACAATGCCCAGCATCAGCACAGCAAAAAGATGAGGCGGCACCCTGCTGGTTGTCCCCGCCTTTAAACCTTTTGTGGTTACTTCGGGGCCGGCAAATATCTTGTCTTCTCCGTAATTGGGTTCCCACATACTTATCTGCCCCCATACAGGCGTTTGATTACTTCTATTATATAGGATATCAGGAATATCTGGCCATAAAAAAAGTTTGGAACATCATTCTGGTTCCAAACTTTTTTTGTTGGTGCGCCCGGCAGGATTCGAACCTGCGGCCAGCTGATTCGAAGTCAGTTACTCTATCCGGGCTGAGCTACGGGCGCACGTAAATCTAATCTAAGTTGTACCATTTATTTAAGCATAACTGATAAACACGGTCAAGCTTATTTAGAGATAGGGCTGCGGTCAATATCCTTTCTAGCCAATCATCCGGAAGAAATAAATGCCCTTAGCGGTTACAATTACTTCTCAAAAGAACTGGAACTTAAAGATGCATTATAAGATTATTGGCCCTGGTCAAAGCTATCTTGCTGGCCAGGGCCTTCATAAGCATAAAGCACTGCAATAGGAAACTCTTACTAAACCCAGCCCCGTTTTTTAGCCGAAGCTTCAATTTTCCGCAGGGCATTCATCCAGGCCGCCATACGTAAAGAACTATTCTTTTCCTTAGCTGTAGCCGTCATCTGATCATAAGCCCTGGTTATCCATTCCTTTAACTGGCTTCTGACTCTTTCAAGGTCCCAGTATTCGTCGGTAAGGCCCTGAATCCTCTCAAAATGACAGACGATAGCTCCGCCAACGTTAGCTGCCACATCCGGAACCACCGGGACATTCTTTTTCCGGAGTTCTTCTTCTGCTGCCGGGGTAACCGGACCATTAGCCGCTTCAACAATCATTTTTGCTTTAATTTGTGAAGCATTTTGATCGTGTATGACGCTTTGTACTGCAGCAGGAATTAAGACATCAACTTCCATCTCCAGTAAATTTTTGTTATCTATCGGATCGGTGCCTGGATAATCAACCACTGAGCCTGTTTTCAAAAAGTATTCGTTTAATTTTACACAGTCTATTCCGTCTGCTGAATATATACCGCCATAAACATCGCTGACAGCAAGCACTTTATAGCCGCCTTCAGTAAGCTTTCTGGCTAGAACTGACCCTACCTTACCAAAACCCTGCACCACCACACTGCAGTCATTTGCAAAACCAAAGTCCTTAACCGCTTGTTCAAATACGAAATAAACACCTAAACCAGTAGCTTCATCAGTTCCATATGTGCCGCTTACTTCAGTGGGCTTATCATTTATCGCTGCCGGGCTGTGAAAACCAACGATTGATTCATATTCATCAAGCATCCAGGCCTGGGTCTTTTCGCTGGTCCCGATATCGGCACCGGGCACATCAACCCAGGCCCCCTTCATCGGGAGATGACGCATAAAACTTCGGGACAACCTTTCTAACTCCCACTCACTAAGTTCCTCGGGGTTGACGATCACTCCACCTTTCCCGCCGCCAGCCGGAATGCCCCCAACTCCATGCTTGACGGTCATCCATAAAGCCAGTGCTTTTAATTCATCAAGGGTTAGGTTTTCAGTAAACCTTGTTCCATCTTTAAAACCACCCAGGGCATCACACCAGTGAACCCGGTAAGCTGTAAATATCCTCACGTTTCCATCGTCCATGCGCATTGGAAAAGTGAACTCCATGGTACGCTTAGGAACGCTTAATAATTCTATTACTTTCGGATCAAGATCAGCGAGCTCTGCAGCCTGCCGCAAGGAATGAAGAGCAGTGCTCAGTGGATTATCACCCATAGTATCCCGTCCTTTCATTAATTTATTTGCATAGCCCAAACATGCAGTGGGGGATAATCTCTCCCCCACTGCATTATTCTGGTCTAACTCTATATATTGCCGGATTTAAATTGCCCATTGAAAAAAAAGCTATTTGAACATAGGAGAAAACAAAACTTTTCCTATGCTCCGTTAGGGCTTGGGAAGAGAGAGATCCTCTCCACCGGCTTTCATGACCAGGTCTAATCCGGAACGTTCCACCCACTCCATGCAAATCTGGGCAATCTTCACACGGTGCGCAGCAAGGTGGTTAAGTAGTCCGTCGTCTACCCAGGCGTTATACATCTCTGCTTCGGAACGCCCTGGTTCAATCTTAAAGTATACCGGTGCACAGATTCGGGCAATATCTCCACACTCATGAAAACGCTGGAAACCACCCATTGACTCGACAAGGCTGACGTAAACGTCCAGAGGCAATTTGACCGTGCTTCTGATTGAAGCCAACATGGGCAGAGTCAGGTCGCCTAATGGATTAAAACTGTCCGCCCCCATATCTTCGAGCAGCTTACCACCATACGGACTACCGTGGCCTGCAAATACAGACACCTTGAATTTCACGTCAGCCGGGAAAACCCCATCTGCTCTCATCTTCGAGACTAAATCCAATATGCCTTCATCTGTAATCAGAAAACCACGAATTCCTGCTTCCAGGCAGCGGTCAAACTCCTTTAGCCATTCATATACTTTATCACTTCCCCTGAGCCGCATGCCTGAAACATAACCTTCCGGAGTAGTAAACTGCCGACCGCTATCCCAACCTCTACTGGGGATCGGATTAATAATTACCTCATATTTATTATCAGCAGCAAATTGTGCATATTCCTTTAGTTCTCCCATATCCATCAGAGCCGCGCCTTTAACCGTAGAAATTACTCGGTGAACCGGGACTTTTCTTTTTTCTGCTTCCTTAGTCATTATTTCCAGGTTTTTAATAGTTTCCATCCCGGCAATCTCGATACGATAATGTGATCCGTCAGGAAAAACATGCTTCGATGTCGGCAAATCATAGCGATCCCGCAAAGGGAAATTGGTTTTCTCATTTATATACTGTTCAATCTTTTCGATAGACAATTTAATAAACCTCCAAAGTATATTTCTTTAAATTCAAAAGGCACCCACTGCATACCCAATAATTTTTACCTGTACTCTTCAAATAACTTCTGGAAATCTTCCAGGCTGTCTTTACGTGGATAAACATGATCGTCGGTCGGGAACTCTTCATTTTTGACTTCTGAAACGTACTGTTTAAAAGCATTAACACTGTTCTCAGCAATGTTTGCATAAACCTTAACAAATTTTGGGGTAAAGGCCTGGAATTGGCCCAGCATATCACCACAAATCAGCAGTTGTCCATCACACTTCACTCCTGCGCCAATCGAGTAAACAGGAATATCCAACTTTTCAGTCAAAAACTCGGTTAATTCAGGCGCTACTGCCTCAACAAGAATTGAAAAAGCGCCCGCTTCCTGCACAGCAAGTGCATCTTCAATCAAATTTCTGGCTGTTTTTACATCCCGGCCAGTTGCCCTGAAACCGCCCAACTGACCAGCACTTTGCGGGGTTAGCCCGATGTGGCCCATGACCAGCACACCGGCATCATTGATCGCTTTAATTCGGCTGGCCACCCGCACTCCGCCTTCTAATTTAATGCAATCCATGCTGGCTTCCTTTAAAAAGCGGATCGCATTTTTAACTGCATCTTCATCACTTATCTGGTAAGAACCAAAAGGCATGTCACCAACAATCCAGGTGTTAGGTGCCCCTCGGCGGACTGCCCGGCAGTGGGCCAGGCAATCTTCCATGGTCACGGGAATAGTATCATTATAACCAAGAAGGACCATACCCATCGAATCACCAACCAGGATCATATCCATTTCGGCCTGCTCGGCGAACATCGCCATGGGGAAATCATATGCGGTAACCCAGGCAACTTTATCGCCCTCTTTTTTCATCCTGATTAAATCTAATACATTTTTTTTAGACAAAGTTATTACTCCTTTCATAAAATAATTTATTTGAATTTCAGCCCGGCCACTTCAGGTCCAGGCCTATTTCCAGTTAATAATACGAGCTATTCTTCAAGAAAAAACTCCAGAGGATAATTGTAAACATGTTCATAACCACCCGAAGTTACCCGCACGCTGGCATCTACTTCAAAACCGACTTCATCGTACCAGATCCCCGGGATTAAATGCAGCATCATGTTCGGTTCCAAAACAGTTTTGTCTCCAGGACGAACGCTGATGGTTTGTTCCCCCCAGTCAGGAGGATAATTTAATCCGAAGGAGTAGCCAATACGAGATTCTTTGACCACAGTCGAGTGGGCGATCCCTTTACGCCATGCCGCTTCAACATCTTCAGCAGTTACCCCTGTTTTTATAGTATCAAGCGCCTTATGAAGCCCTTCCAACACAACAGAAGCAGTCTCATTTAGCAGCTTTGGTGGTTTTTTCCCTAAATAAATGGTCCGGGCTATCGGAGCCTGGTAACGTCTGTAAGCACCACCGAGCTCCAGCAAAACTGCTTCATCCTGCTGGTAGACTTTTTCAGTCCAGGTCAGGTGCGGAGTTTTTGTTGCTTCACCGGCCATCATTAAAGGCACGATTGCCGGGTAATCTCCGGCATATTGATCCGTTCCGGAATATTGTGCATAAGCGACTGCCGCCGCAGCATCACACTCGCGAACCCCAACTGCGATAGCTTTCCGGGCAGCATCCATCACTTTTTCTGCAATTTTACCTGCCCGCTTGCAAAATTCTACTTCCGCTTCAGATTTAACCACCCTGACCCAATTGACCAGGGCATTCGCATCACTAAACTTAGCCCTGGAAAGAGATCTCTCAAGTTCGACATAAGCGCGGTGGGTAAAATAAAATTGATCCATCTCCACCCCGATCACGCCTTTATCCCAGCCTTTTTCTTTGATTACATCAGCCACAAAATGCATCGGGGGCTTAATGGTTGACTGTACATAATCATCAGAATATTCTCGGATGTTCTCTTCGGTAAGAAATGTGGTAATACGCGCCCCGTTAGCATCCATGCCGCGACCAAGCCACATTGGTTCTTCCTGCTCCTGGTGCAGAAGCACACACTGATGTACATAAAAACTCCATCCGTCATAACCAGTCAGGTAATTCATATTGGCCGGTTGAGAGATAACCAGTAAGTCGACGCCTTTTTCGGCCATCTTTTGCTTGGTTTTTCGGATCCGACCCAGGTATTCTTCCGTCGAAAATGCACTTGCCATTTATAGCCCTCCTATCTTGCACGATATCAATATAGTTTGTTGTTCTTTTATGACCACACCCCCAACGCAATCTACATAAAACCGGTAAAGTACTGCCTATGCACCACCGAATATACGTAATTTATCATGGTTACATAATCAAATACCGGAAGGCCGGTAGCCTTTTGTATAGCTGCAGCATAGGGTGGAAGAACACTGCATTCCAGCAGCAGCAGCTTAATCTCCGGTATATTTTGAACCATTTCCAGAGCCACAGCAATCACTTCTTCCTCTACGGCGTTACTGTCCAATTCGCCTTTCTCCTCAATGAAGGCAATCCTAAAATTCGAGCAATTTTCAAGACCGCTAATTTCAAGCCTTCCGGGCAAATCAGCCCCGCAAGGTCGCAGGACAGCAGCGTCCAGTGCTGCAGCATTGGCAGTAATAATGCCAATCTTATTTTTTTCTCCAATCAACTGGATCATAAAGGGAACCTGCAGGAGACTGGACATAAAAATCGGCAACTCTAGTCTCTCTGCTAGTTTACGCTGGTAAAGGGCCATAAAACCGCAGTCACCGGTTATAGCCCGAACCCCGTTTCTTTTTAACTCTTCGGCCGCCTCAGTTATTTCATTCGACAAGGTCAGGTCATGGTTGAAAATGCGCTCCACGGTCAGACCGGGAACCCTTTTAAAACGGACCGGGAAACTGTAAGTGGAAGCATTAGCTACATCGCCGGGAATAAAAGGGGCACAGCTTTCCAGCAGCAATATCCCAATCGCTTCACCATAACTGACCTGCCCCGGTTTAGCCCGGTACTTCACAACAAGACCTCCCCTTGCCGATCAATCAAGTTAACAAATCGCTGATTTTACAACAATGCGGTATCTGGTAAAAAGAGCGCTATTTGCGGAAATGCCACCAATAGCACGGTGACCAAAACCAAAATTAATATAAAAGGCGGTGTATGCCCGATTACTTCCAGGTAAGGCCGCCTGAATATCAACTGGGCGGTAAATATATCACAGCCAAATGGCGGAGTTGCTGATCCAATAGCTGCCTGCAGGGTAACCAGCACCCCCAGCAAAACCGGATCCACCCCGGCCTCAATTACATAAGGCGCAAAAACCGGACTGAGGACATAAATTGCCACAATCGGATCGACAAACATACAAGCCACAAAATAAGAAACCACTATAATCAAAATTACGGTTAAATAAGTGGGATCAGTTCCAAACATGGGGCCAAGCACCTGCTGCGGGATGCGAAGGAAACTTAACATCCAGGAAAGCGCCTGTCCTGCGCCAACCAAAATAAAGACCACACCAGTAATAACCCCGGTTTGCAAAAAACTGTCCACTAGTTTAGGTAAAGTCAGAGAGCGGTAAACAGCAAGCTCCAAAAAAAGAGCATAAGCCCCTGCTGCAGCAGCCGCTTCGGTTGGGCTGAAAATGCCCCCATAGATGCCGCCGACTATAATCGCAGGAAACCCAACTACTGGAAGGCCTTCTTTAATCGCGGCAGCTCGCGCACTCCAGTCAGTTTTGGGAAGTAGCCCAATTCTTTTATACTTGGAATAAAAGAAACTATATGTCGAAAACAGTAAAAAAATTAGGATCCCGGGACCGATCCCGGCTAAAAAAAGCTCACCAATCGAAGTGCCGGTTACCACGCCGTAAACGATAAATCCAATACTGGGAGGAATTAAAAAAGCGATATCACTGGAATTGATAATCAGACCAAGGGTAAAAGAACTGGGATAGCCGGCCTGCAAAAGCATCGGCCTCATAGTTCCACCAATTGCTGCCACAGTAGCCTGGGTAGACCCGGAAACCGCACCAAAAAGGGTACAGCTGGCATTTGTGGTAATCGGTAACCCTCCGGGGATGTGTCCCACAAAACACTTAACCATATTGATCAGCTTACCTGCTGCCTGACCGGAAGTGATAATCGTGGCACCCAGGACAAACATGGGCACTGCCACCAGAGCCGGTGGCTTTATGCCGCCAACCACCTGCTGAACCAAAACATGCATATTAAAATCAGGCATAAAAAACCAAAAATAAAGGATCAAAGAACCCATTAATACAACCATAAACGGGAAACCAAGTAACAACTTGGTTAACATTGTAGCGCCTAGGAATAACAACTATGATTCACCACCCTGCATTGCTTTATTTACCCTTCTTTTTCATACTCACTCTGCTGCTCCGGGGATAACCAGACATCTTCCTCCCTGATATTTTTAATGATCGTACGTATATACTGAATTCCGGCCATAAAAAAACCAACAATAACAATAACCACTATCATCCAGTAAGGAATCCTTAAAGAAGAAGTAACTTGCATTGTCATTCGGGCTGTAGCCACATATTCATAAGCATAATAGGCCATTAGAAACATAATGAAACCACTGTAACCGGCAATTATATAAATCATAATTTTCTGCAATTTCGGATTGAACGCATCAAAAATAGCCCCCATCCGGATATGCCTTGCTTTACGGACTGCATAGCTTAAACCCACAAAAGTAATAAAAATGACCAGAATCATTGATACTTCTTCTGCAAAATATATGCTTCTGAAAAAATTGCGGGCAACAACATTGGCTATTAGCAGAGCAGCAAGAATAAAAACACCCACACTTAAAACAATTATTTCAAACCAATCTACAATCTTGCCAACAGTTTTAAAAAGTGTGTCCATATATCTTAACCTCACTTTTAAAAAACCCTGCAGCGGGTTTTTATCCGCTGCAGGGTTTGCTTTAGGCTACTGTTATTCTATGCCCAGCTCTTCTTTAGCATTTTCGATATCGCTAACCAGTGCTTCGTAAATAGCCTCTGCGTTAGGACCGCCATATTCAAAGAATTTTTCATGAGCATCCATTGCTGCCTCTTTGAATCTCTCTTGCTCTTCACCGGTAACCTCGATCACCTCAATCTCGGGACGCTCTTCCAGCATTTCATCCAGTTCTCCCTCATGCCTTTCGTTAATCCAGTCTGCTGCGGGAAGAATCGCATCAGACCACCAATCCAGGTGTTCTTCCTGGACAGCTTCGGGCAAAGAATCAAAGAATACCATGTTTATGGTCGGGATACCAACAAAAACTTCTGCAAATATCTGCGTAAAATAATCTTGTTCCTGGTAAAAATCCATGCTCTTGATCGCAAACAACGGGTTTACCTGGCCGTCGATAAGCCCGGTTTGTAAACCGCTGTAGACCTCTCCATAATCCATCGGGGTAGGAGAAGCTCCAAGAGCGAGATACTGCTCGTTAAGCATATCAGAGGCCATGATCCGCACATCATAACCATCCATATCATCTATAGTTCGGATTGGTTCATGCGAAGTCATCCACTGCCAGCCTTCAAACATAATGCTTAAAGGAACCAGTCCTTCGCGGCGGTAGCTTTCTTCAAGTATCTCCATAGTATCTCCATGGCGGACAACCCATTCCATTACTTCCCAGGGTCGTTCTTCAGGCCACATGTAGTGCAGTCCAAAGACCATTGCCTCAGGAACGAAAGCGCCGATCCAGGCAAAATCCGAAAATACATACTCTACTACGCCAAGCTGAGCCAGTTCGTTAATATCACGAAGATCGCCAAGGGTTCCCATTGGATAGACATCCAGCTGGTACATACCATCAGACCAGTCATACATATGTTCGGAGAAGTTCTCCGCCCATACTGTCATGAAGTCGCCTTCAACTTCTTCAGAAGCAAGCCGTGCTTCTATTACTTCGTCAAGTACTGGTTCTTCTTCCGGTTCTTCCTCTACAGCTTCTTCCTCTACAGCTTCTTCCTCTACAGCTTCTTCCTCTACAACTTCTTCCGGTTCTTCACAACCAGCCAGCATGAAAACACCTGCTGTCAGAACCATTGCCACTAAAAGAAACATCCAAAACTTATTTTTGCTAGTCATCTAAAAGCCCCCTAAAAATTTAAATTAAAATCTGATGAAATCGTTATGATAAATGTTGATTGTTGTTTAAGTCCCTTCCACCTCCCATTCGTTAAAGAATTTCTTCGCAAACCGCACAAACATCTCAACCCCTAAAGGCAAGCTTTCCTCATCAATATTAAAGCGCGGATTGTGATGGGGATAATCACTTTCTTTCTTCTTATTCCCGGTTCCCAGAAAAACAAATACTCCGGGAACACGGGCTGAAAACTCGGAAAAATCTTCACTGGGCATACAAACCAGATCATTGACCACTGCTGTACTGCCAACCATATTCCGGGCAACGTTAGAAGCCATGCGGCTCATTTCAGAATCGTTAATCAGAGGGATATTTTCCCGGTACCATTCCACTGAGCACCTACAGCCATGAACCACAGACACCTTCTCGGCAAGCTGTTTTAACCGCTGCATCGGATTCTCTTCCTCATGGTCAGTATAAAGTGTGCGCACGGAACCTTCCAGGGTTATAGAGTCAGGAATGATATTTGCCTTGGTCCCACCGGAAATTTGCCCAAACATTATAACTGTCGGTTTTAATAGGCTGATTTCCCTGGTTTGAATACGCTGCGCTGACTGAATGATGTCTGCTGCAGCAATTAACGGGTCAACAGCAGTTTCTGGATACCCGGTATGCCCACCCCGGCCATGGACGGTAATTTTAAAAATTTCCAATCCGCCCATGATCGCGCCTGAACAAACCCCAAACTTACCCGTCTGTAACGGTGACCAAATGTGTAAGCCCATCGCTGCATCAACATCCGGATTATGGAGAACACCTTCTTCAATCATACTCAGGGCACCGGCTATTTCTTCATTAGGCTGAAAAACCAGTTTGATAATGCCCTTAAGCTCATTGCTCATGTTCTTAAGCACCCTGGCTGCTCCCAGCAGCATAGCCATATGTGCATCATGGCCACAGGCATGCATTACTCCAGAACAACTCGAACAGTATGAAAGATCATTGGCTTCCTCGACCGGCAGGGCATCCATATCCGCCCGTAACAATAGCACTGGACCAGGCTGAGAGCCTTCAATCATACCCACCACACCGGTTTTTGCCATGCGCCGCGTTTCAATTCCGAGGTTGTCTAAATATTCCTCAATTTTTTCAGCAGTACGATGTTCTTCAAAACCCAACTCAGGGTAAGCATGAAAATCCCTGCGTAGTTTGATCACTTCTTCTTTTAACGAGTTAACAGTGTTCGTGATTTGATCAGCCATGCCTAAACTCCGTTCTTACTTGACATAAGATTTAGATTTTTGACTTTTAAATACTAACTAATAAAATTCGGAGTCATTTTAAAATTTCCTGCCTGTAAACCAAAAAAATTTTAATATTAAATACTGTGTTCTATATATAGGAATCATAAGAATATAAAAATATAAAAGCCCTTGCTAAGCTTTTCTTTTTCAT
>PWEB01000199.1 GCA_003553305.1 Syntrophomonadaceae bacterium | reverse complement strand
TGTATACTAAAATGCCCTGTGAAAAAGTTTTAACTTTAGAAACAAGCCATACTCCAAATTACGGGGCTTCTGAAAAGCTGGTAGAACACTTTTTAAATTGTTGAGGTGTAGCGGTATTTATTAGCACGCGGTATGTCTATGTGCTATCAAATTCTATGTAAGGTAAACTTTGAAAAGAAACCTTAGATAATACTTATTTATGTTAAGGAAGTGATGATGTGCATAGTAACAAAATATCTTTTCTTGCCATGGTTATACTCCTCTTCTTTTTAGCTTTATTTTTAGGTTGTGATTCAAATGATGACCTTGTAACGGAACAAGTTGACCCCGATGAATTAGTAGAGTCTGATCCTGAACTAGAACCCGAAGAAACAACGGATGAGCCCGAACCGGAAGTTCTGGAACCAATAGAAAAAACTGTAGAAATAGAACAGTGGCAAACGATGCGTCTAATTATTCCAGCTATCGATGTTGACTTAATTTGTGTAGGTGATGGTGATGTTTTTGATATAGAACTCTTAGAGCAAGGGCCGACACATTTTCAGATGAGTGACCTGCCCAGCACGGAAGGCGGAAATGTTGCCTTTGCCGGTTACCGTAGTGGGCGTTGGGATTACTTTATTGATCTTGATTTGCTTGAGGAAGGGGATAAGATCTACCTTGACGTAGAAGATGGCTACCGTTTTATCTATTTAGTAGAATGGGTTGAAATTACTGACAAGTTTGACTGGGAGCCGGTTGATTCTACCGATTATCCAGCAATAACCCTTCAGACCAGTGAACCGAAGCATGACGAGGATCCCGAATACCGATTGAATGTCAGGGGCAGGTTGGATAAAGTAACCAGAATACCTGAAGAGTAGTTAACTGTTTGAAGTATAACGATTACAAAATACACAAGAAGATATAAGCGTTAAAGGTTGCTGAAGAAAAACCGGATATAATCACCTGTAAACTAGGCAGATGCCCTGTTTAAGAAGCAGCTGAAATGCTAGGAATGGACAATGAAGCTATAGAAGCTGGTTGCAGAGCTGGTGCTATCACTTTTATGGATTGAGCTGTTAAACATTTCAATCCCAACTTTAGCTACAAATTGACTAAGTTTCGTTCATCTGCAGATGACTGCTGCGAAGAATCCGTGGTGCTGGAAAAGCAGTTTAACAGAACCGGCAGAGCATATTAAGCACCATGTAAATTGCCATTTAGTCCAATTCGTTAATGGAATTATTACAAAGCCCCTGGATCACAACTCCCTCCGGGGGCTTATTTTAATTAATAGCAGTATAAAAACGTTTGTATTTTGATAGCTGTTTTGGGCAAATCTAATACACTGGACGTGGTTAATGCCCCAGTACATGGATTATAGGGTATAATTATAAGCAAGTTACACTAAAATGGAGTGGTTTTTATGAGGGAAAACCTGCTTCCCTTGCTTATCAATCCTTATACTGGAAACAGTTTAAAAATGGACAATGAAGTTCTGGTCGATGAGATCACCGGTGAAAGGTATAATATAATAAATGGCATGCCCGTGCTTTATAGGGAAGATGAAGTTCAGGGGCTTAACCGGTTATATCAAAAAAGATATGACTGGCTTGTTTACATTTATGATTTTATGATGTTGACGTTGTCTCCTTTGATCGGTGGAAAAGAAGCTTTCAGAAGCATTGCCGAAATAATCGAGATTAATAGAGGTGAGCTGGTTCTTGAAACATCTGTTGGCACAGGCATTGAAATAAAGAATCTCGTAGATCATGGTAAAATTGCGGATTATTACGGCATGGACATTTCTTACGGAATGCTAAAAAGATGCCGTCGCAATGCCCTTAAATGGAATATTGATATAAAGCTAGTCCAGGGTAATGCAGAAACTGTCCCTTTTAAAGATGAGCTTTTTGATGTGGTCTTTCATATTGGAGGCATAAATTTCTTTAATGATAAGGAAAAAGCAATCCAGGAAATGATCAGGGTGGCAAAACCGGGTGCCCGGATTTATATCTGTGATGAAACCGTTACGCAGATTGAGAAACAACCTAAAATCATCTCTCTCTTTTATCAAAAACCGGATCCAGAGGTTTATGAACCACCTCTAAAGTTTATCCCCGGCAATATGCTCAATGTTGTTAATCACATGTTATGGGATGAGAAGATGTACCTGATCTCATTTCAGAAGCCAGAAGTAAATTCTGTTTGATTAATAGATCATGTGGCGGTTGTTAAAGAAATTATGATGGACAAATATATTGATTTGCTGCCAATCTATAACATTTGTGTGTATAATAGCAGTAAATGTATTTTGGAGGATAGAAATGAAAAAATCAGAATCAGCAGCTCAAAGTTTCGATAATGGGTTTCTCTGCTCGCGAGCGGTTCTTTCAACTTATTGTGAAGATTTAGGTTTAAACTACAACGAAGCCCTAAAAATAGCCTGCGGTTTTGGAAGCGGGATGGGATACACTGGCGGCATTTGTGGCGCTGTTACCGGTGCTTATATGTTGATAGGTTTAAAGCATGGCAAGACCATTCCAGA
>PWEB01000044.1 GCA_003553305.1 Syntrophomonadaceae bacterium | reverse complement strand
TGATATTTATAACTTAAATTGCATCTGTCCTATATTTATTATATCTGTATTACTCTGGAACTGCAAATAAAACAGGTGTTAAGCCACTTGTGCTGCTCCTGTTTTTTCCAGAGAATCAATTGTTATTTGTCAAAATCGTCTTTGCTAATTCTGTCACCATTGAGGTTTTTTTGGCTAATGCTGAGAGAATGAAAAGTCTTTTTCAGTTGATCTCAAATAATCTGTTTTAAACTGGTTAGACATCACATAAATTAAGGATTAAGTATGCATCATCTATCGCTCCCAGTGATCTGCATCGAGAGCAATAGCGAGATTATCTTCTTTTACTGGTAAACATCACAGTCAGGTGATCGATTATATAACCATCAAACCGGAGAAATGAAGATGGCAAGAAACGATGACAAAGAAGGATGGCAAGAAAGCTTTAAAATCTGGAAAAAAACAGGTTGAAGAATTAGGCTGCCTCCCTGATTATGCTTTACTACAAGAAGCAGAGGTGCTGAAGGAAAGCAGCTTTAAGTTTATGAATCGGAGTAGTTGGAGGTTAAAAACCCCTATAAATAAATGGTGCGGGCGAGAGGATTTGAACCTCCAAGGGAATGCTCCCACTGGATCCTAAATCCAGCGCGTCTGCCAGTTCCGCCACGCCCGCAATCTTTACCTCGCCCTTATTATAATCGCTTTTTACTACCAATTCAACTGCTCCTTTGTTTTTGATATTTATTTCCCTGTTAATTTAGAAAATCAGTAGTTTTAGGCAGGATTTCTTCTAATATTTACGAATATTCTAAGGTAGAGAATATGAGACGGAGTTATTTAAATTGATTAAAACAGCTTTGGTGCTAAAAGGAGAACGGAGCATTGAATTGTTCCGGCTTCTCAATCAGTGCAGTGAAGTAAGTATTGTTGGGTTAGCGTGTCCTGATGGTAGAGTTGGATGGCTTGCAGAAGAGGAGCGTAAAAATGTTTTTGTTACGGCCGACCTTGATAAAATTATTACGCTTCCTGAACTGGAAACCGTAATTGACGGAACCGGTGAGTCTGAGGTGACAAAATATCTAAAGAAAAACCTTGGTAACGGCGTTAAACTGGAAGAGCTTACTCCCCGTTCTATACTAAATGCTATAATTGATTCCAGGGAGCAATTACTGGAAACCCGTTTGATCAAAAATGAACTATTCTCCGTCCTCAATGCTGTTCAGGATGCAGTTGAGGTTGTTGATGCACATGGTATTGTTAAATATGTTAACCCGGCTTTTACCCGGGTGACCGGAATTCCGGAAATAGACCGGGTTAACTCTAATATATTTGAAGTTTCACCGCACGGAGCTCTGGCTCAATCGCCAATGCAGCAAAAGCCGGTTACTGGGTACCGAACCTATGTGGGGGGGTCTGATGCTGATGTTATATCTAACGCCTCTCCAATTATATTAGATGGGGAATTAATGGGAGCCGTGGTTGTTTTCCAGGCTGTCGGGGATATCCTGAAGCTGATGGACGAACTGAAGTACAGTAATACTATTATTGACAGTCTTTATGCAGAGATTGATCAGCTTTCCGGCAGCAGGTTCAGTTTTGAGTCGTTGACCGGCCATAGTAAGGTTTTTACCTCGGCGGTAGAAAGCGCCCGCAAAGCATCGCGTAGTGACTCTGCAGTTTTAATAAGCGGTGAAAGCGGGACCGGGAAAAGCCTTTTTGCCCGAGCTATTCATAATAACAGTTCTCGAAAAAAAAGACCTTTGATTGCTATTGATTGTTCTTCTGTGCCTGATTCCCGGCAGGAAATTGAATTGTTTGGCTGTGAGAAAGGAGCGATGCCGGGGGTTTTGCGAACCCGACTTGGCAAAATTGAACTGGCCCAGGGCAGTACGCTATTTATTAAGGAAATTAATTCTCTTAACCCGTATTTACAGCAGCATATTTTAAAATTGCTGGATGACCAAAAATTTTTTAGGATCGGCGGAGAAAAGGCCATTCCGGTTGATATCAGGATTATTGCATCGGCCAGTGAAGACCTTATAAATGCTTCCCTGCAGGGTAAATTTTCGATTGAGCTTTACCGGCGTTTGAGCCTGGCAAAGGTTAATCTGCCACCACTGCGCAAGCGCTCCGACGACATTCCCCTGCTCGCTGAAGGGTTTATGGATAATATAGGTCGAAAACACGGTAAAAAGGTTAAAGAGGTATCTCCACGAGCGATGCAGGAGATGACAGAGTACGATTGGCCGGGCAACATTATTGAACTTAAAAATGCTATTGAACGCTCAGTTGCATTGACCGAAGGGACTGTAATTGAACATCACCATCTGGCTCCGTACATCGGCCGTTTGAGAACCCCGGAAGTCCCTGAAATTGATGAAATTATCCCTATTGATAAAGTGGAGCAAAGGATGGTTAAATTGGCCCTGACCAGATATGGAGAAACCCTGGAAGGCAAGAAAAAGGCAGCTCAGGCCTTGAATATCTCGCTTGCTACACTATATAATAAGCTCAAAAAATATTAGTGCCGGAAACAAAGGCATCATGAATGGAGG
>PWEB01000027.1 GCA_003553305.1 Syntrophomonadaceae bacterium | reverse complement strand
GGAGATATTAACCCCATAACATCCTTTTAAATCTCCAACTAATGAGTGGGGTTTACCAAGACCTGTGCTTAAATAAATACCAAAGTTATTAGCGGCCTTTAAATTATCGCATCGTTTCTTTACTCCTCTTGCTAAATCTTGCCCAATTTTCTTTTTCATTAATGTAAAATCTTCAAAATACTGTTCTACCTTCTGATTCTCAAATTTGAACTCCACTCCCGGTAACCACCACCCAACTTAACCACTTGGTTGACTTAACTAATTGGTTAAGTTAATTTTACACTAATCAACTCTTTTTTTCAAGAGCATTTTTATATTAAAAATCAAAACACCAACAATCCTCTTTCATCATAGACCGACTGCTCTTGCGCTCCTTTATTTCGAATACACCGGTCCAGGGCCATGATCATCGCCACGGCTCCGTCAATCTTTTCTTTTTGTTAACTGGCAGGATCATTATTCTATTAAATTACGATATTCTCGTCTCCCATCCACAATAGCATAAACAACAACTATCTTCAGGTACCGTAGACACTGATGCGATCCGTACTTCCTTAACGGGTGATGTGGTCAGGACTATGTAAGAGAACCGGTTTATTGTAAATATTATAGCGCAAGACATCACCTACACCATACCGGCTGAAGAGATAGGTATTGACCAGGTATCTTTCACCCTTGGAGTTGATCCCGACTCTTTAAGAGATATTGAAGTGGATATCGAAGTAGAAAAGGTTTCCCAGGGGCAATCGGACGAGATAGCAGAACAAGGTAGAAACCTGGGCTATAAAACCCTGGTACCCCCTGTCCAGTTCAGGCTGATGGCCAGGACCACAACAGCAGAATGGACGTGGCGGGATTGGATACAGCATAATCGAAAGGTTTGCAGATCAAGAAGAGATAGCCGACTGGGCCTTTGAGTCAGTCCAGAAAACAGTGGGAGCAGGAATATTCGAAGGAAGAACCAATGAAACCATCGACCCCAAAGGCACGTTCACATATGCGGAAGCTGCCACTGCAGTCAGGAACCTTTTGCTTCGGGTAGAACTGATCAACGACATAATGGAGTAAAAAATGAAAAGGGGGCAAGTCTTGAGTTAGCGGCAGCAATTAATGAATTATTCAATTTGATCCGTCACACCACGGTGGAGATTAGCAACCCGGGGGATGAATTCATGCTCTGTTTTTCGTAGGGCTGAACAGGGTGGGCCGGAGATGCGCCTTGCTCCTGCGGAGCAGAAAGCGTTCCGGGCTCATTTTCCTTTTCTGCCTTCCGGGCCTGCGAAGTGGGTTCTGCAGCGTGGGCTGAACCTGTAACCCCTGGAGAACCCTCACCTGATTTTTCATCACCGGAAAACTCCTCGGCCCGCTCTTCCCGGATTTCCCGGCTGGCTTTGGCCTCTTTGGCGGCGGCCTTGGCTGCGGTGGCCCGGTCTTTGGGGGAGGGGTCCATGGGGGCCAGGGCCATGCGCCTTAACTGCTGGGCCAGGCGCAGTTCTTCCTCGGGGGAGTCGGCCGGGGGAACATTGTAGCTCACACTGCCCCCCACAGCATATTTGCGTCCATCAGGGCCTTGTTCATACTCGTAGGTGGGCCCGGAAGTGGCAATGGACCCGGAAGCTGCAACATGAGCCTGCTCATGGTTGCGCACCTGCCGGTCCCGGGACTGGAGCTCGCGCAGCTCTTTCAACTCTTCCTTGCTCAACTCTTTCTGGTTGGCGATCTGCCGGGCCAAACCGTCGTGGTCGTCCTCGTCATCATGGCTGTGGTCGTGCCCTTCGTGCAGAAGCTCTTCATCTTCTTCCAGCTTTTCACTGGATATTTCCGCAGTCTCTTTGCGGTTTTCATGGGCTTCTGCAGCCTGGATCTTCATGGCCCGGGCTTCCCGGGAAATATCAACTGAATCCCCGTCAGCTTTACCGGACCGTTCCTTTGCCGAACCATTATCAGCTGCCCGGTTCCCAGTCTCCAGGCAAAAACTTTTATGCAGGTTGCCCGAGCAACCCTGCGCGCATCCTGAAATGTTCATCCCTGAACAATACCCCTTTCCCTGGAGGATGCAGGATAAACGATACCTGTTTATTGCATTACCAAGCAGTGCTTAACCGCAATATTTTTGCTCATTAAGATAATATATCCATGCTTTGTTTTACTGAAAGCAGTTGACTTTGTAGCAGTACGCCACCGAATAAAATAATTAAGAAAGAATTAATCGGGGTCTATATATCAGGTTTTTTGTAATATAGTCCATCAGATAGCTCATGTTCATTGAGATCATCTACCTCACCATACGACAAGTTATTTAACAATACTTGATCGACATATTCAAAGCTTCCTTTTTCAAACTGGAAGTCAATCTTAAATTTTAATAACGCCCTGTTCTCATTCTCAGTGCCCTCAAGAATGGAAATAGTAATTTCATTAATTTCAACATCATTCGTTATGGCGCTTTCGTTATGTTTAAAAATATTTCCATCAATTTCAAATTCTTCCTTATCTAAGTCTTCATTTGATATTTCAACTGCATTGCGCAGTTCACTTCGC
>PWEB01000135.1 GCA_003553305.1 Syntrophomonadaceae bacterium | reverse complement strand
TGATCCGGATAAAACCTGGGAAAATAGCGCTCTGCTTAAGCCTGCTGCTTCAAAATAGGCATCGAAACTCCAATGTTCCAGAAAGTCATCGTGAAAATAGATTTGCATCCTCTAAACACTCCGCGTTCTTAGATCCGGTGTTTATTTTTACTGCTAACTATTTTAAACAGGATCAGCAAAAACCCTTTATATATGATGAAAAAGGATGAAAGATGAAGAGGACGGTTTAAGAACAACTGCCCGGGAAGGAATCTTCCCGGGCAGTTTAATGTTAATGTTTAAACACAGTAAAGACTTGTTCAAAGACAGAACCTCTTAATAATCTCCATTTTCTTCAATAGGCTCTTCAATAGGCTCTTCATCAACATCGCAACCTATTGCAGAAAACCCTACCGCACCTAAGAATAGAAGTGTAAAAAAGATAACCAACATTTTTTTCACTACATACACCTCACTTTCTTAATAAAGATTTACACCATAAACAGGGTAAACTCTATAACGGTATTCTGTCAACCGGCCGAATTGCATCAGAAAAAAAGTACTCCAAAACGCTTCGCTGCATCATAATTAAAAAGTACTCGAAAGGTTCGGAGTGGATATGCAGCTAATAGTCGTAATATATTGTATAATTAGATAACTGTTGGTGTTCGATTCTAACCCCACGACCTCAATGCCTGCAGTAACAGTAGATGCCTTTGACAAGCTGGTTAAGTAATCTGTAGGTGATCCAGAGGCAGGAGACTTCTTGTTGGGAAGGGTTAAATTTTCCCGGCTATCTTTTCGGGGGGCGGGGGCCGAAGTACTGATAGTACTGGACCTTGATGTTACCGTGATATAGTTTTCGCCTTTTGGAGGCCTTTTTACCGAAGACAGATTCGAACTTCTCGTGTGCAGTAAGAATATAAAAGGACCAGGTATCCAGCATTTTAAAAACTTTACCCATTTGTTTATAGAGCTTTTCTACCTCATTTAGTTCGCTTAGCCTTTCTCCGTACGGCGGGTTGCAAATAACCTTGCCGTATTTCTTTTTTGAACTCAATTCAGAAAGCGGCCTGCCTTGGAAATGAATCAGGTGGTCCACACCAGCCTCAGCAGCATTTTTACGGGCTTTATTGATTAGTTGATCATCGATATCAGTTCCGGAAATATCAAGTTCCCGGTCATAATCAACCCGGTCATGGGTTTCTTTCCGGGCATTGCGCCAGTGTTCTCTTAGTATGTTTGGCCACTGTTCGGACACAAAGGTCCGGTCCATGCCCGGTGCTATATTTTGTCCGATTAAGGCTGCTTCAATCGGAATAGTCCCGGAACCACAGCAGGGATCGATTAAGGGGATTTCAGGTTTCCAGCGCGCAATCATAATTAATGCTGCTGCAAGTGTTTCTTTTAGAGGGGCTTCACTGCCAACGGCGCGGTATCCCCGCTTGTGCAATCCTGCCCCGCTGGTATCGATAGTCAGGGTAGCTACATCTTTTAGAAGGGAAACTTCAACGGGGTAAAGCGGGCCTTTTTCTTCAAACCAATCTGTGCGGTAACGCTTCTTCATACTTTCGACTATTGCCTTTTTAACAATGGCCTGGCTGTCAGAGATGCTGAACAGGGTGGATTGAACGGATTTCCCGTCTACAGGGAACTCAGCGTCTTTGGGCAGCAGATCAGCCCAGGGCAGAGCTTTTGTTTTTTCAAATAGTTCATCAAAAGTTACTGCCTTAAATTCGCCGACTTTCAGGCGGACCCGGTCAGCGGTGCGCAGCCAGAGATTAGCCCGGCAAATAGCTTTCTCATCAGCAATAAAAGTTACTTTTCCGTTTTCGACAGCAACATTTTCATAACCAAGCTCTTTTACTTCCTGGGCGACAATAGCTTCAAGGCCGAAGGTCGCTGTAGCAATTAGTTCTATTCTGGACATATTATCTCTCCTATCAGAGATGGCAATTATGCCACAATAATATAATAGTACCGGAAAAACAGCGGAAATTCAAGTGATGGTTAGGCTTCTGATCAGAGTAATAGGCAGGTGGCCGTTAATATGGACGGATCGGTAAGGAATGCCCTTAGTTTAGCTGTTTTTCAGCCAGGCTCCTGAATTTTTCGATATCCTCTTTGATTACCTGCAGAGAGCTGTCCCAGAATCCGCGGGATTTTAAATCAATATCGATCATTTTAGCGACTTCTGCAATTTTATTCTGGCCGGTAGCGCGTAATAGCTTGTTATAATCGGCCACAAAGCTCTTTCCCCTCTCCAAATAAAGGGCGTAAACCCCCAGGCCAAACAATAAACCAAAAGCATAGGGGAAGTTGTAATAATTGCTGCCAGCCATGTAATAGTGAGGTTTGTTCAACCAGGCATAGGGGTGGAGGTAGTCCTGGTTTAATGCCTCACCGTAAGCTTCCTGCTGGGCTTTGAGCATCAAGTCTTTTAATTCTTGAACACTCAAGGAGGCCAGATTCCGCTGCTTAAAAAGATTGTTTTCGAAAATATAGCGGCTGTAGATATCTACAATAACTTGCCCGGCCTGGCTGATCCTGCTTTCGAGGATAGCAAAAGTTTGTTCAGGATCAG
>PWEB01000067.1 GCA_003553305.1 Syntrophomonadaceae bacterium | reverse complement strand
TAACCAGGCTGGCCATATCAACTTCTTCAAGTCTGCAGACCATCGCTTCCAAAGTAGTCTCAAACTTTTCCTGATCCTCTCTTCCGGCGCTTTTTACAATCCCAACCGGTGTTTTCCCCTTACGCTTTTCGAGAATTAACTCCCGGGCTTTCGAAAGAAGATCACTGCGGCCCCTGCTGCGCGGATTATAAAGGACAATCACAAAATCGGCCTCAGCAGCAGCCATAATCCGCTTCTCGATCAAATCCCAGGGAGTAAGCAGATCACTTAAACTGATCACCGCAAAATCATGCATCAAAGGCGCTCCAAGTTCAGCTGCCGCTGCACTGGCCGCGGTCAGTCCGGGAATGATTTCCACCTCCGGAGAATCTTCTGCTTCCCGGGCTACCTGCAAAAGCACTCCGGCCATTCCGTAAACACCAGGATCTCCACCGCTGACCAGGGCAACTTGCTTGCCTTTTGCCGCTTCATCCACTGCCAGGCGGCAGCGCTCCACTTCCTTCCCCATTGCGGAAGAAACGACTTCCCTGTCTTCAATCAATTCGCTGATCTGTTCAACATAAAGTCGGTAGCCGACAATCAGGTCACTTTTCTCAATAGCTGCCCTGGCCTGGTCAGTCAGATATTCAAGGGAGCCAGGCCCCGTTCCAACAACACTTACTTTCCCTTTTTTCAAATTCTCCACATCCTTCCTCCTAGACACTGCGCCCCGAAAAAATGGCGGCACAAATACATAGTTTAAACCTAACTCCAGTATATTTCAACAGGTAGGACCCGGGCATCTGATCTATTATGTAATGGTTTTTAAAACAATTCCCCTTCAGCCAGGGAAACAGTAATGCCGCCTCCGCGCCTGACCGGAAGGACTATTTCCCCGCCTCCACTGCCAAGCACAGCACAGGGCTCGGCTACAGCGCCTACTCCGACCTGCTCCTCCACGAAAGCAGAGCTAAAGCTCTCTCCCATTGCAGCCTGGATTTCTGCCCCTTTAAATATTTTAAAGGGCACATCAAAATAGCGGGCTGCTTCAATCAATCCCACTTCATCCGCTTTAAATTCCCCGCTGGCCAGGCAGTTCAGGCTTTCCAGGGCCAGCCCGGCATAAAAAAAAGCTGACCGCACTGCTTCTATGATCTCATCTGCAGAAATGCCCCGGCGGCAGCCAAGCCCGGCAGCCACATTGCGGGGTCGCAAAGTAATTTGCGGCGTTCCGGTAGGAACCGACAGATGATCGGTACGATTACTTATCAAAATCGCACCATTTTGGACACGGGAAAGTTCTTCAATCTGAGTGGTCCTGTAGATATTTCCTTCCAGGGGAAGATTAAAAGGCTGCTGGCTGTAGAGGACAATTTCCAACCCTTCGAGCAAGGCCGCGCTGATTTTTTTCAAATCAGGCAGATTTTCGATAGTCCAGCCCCATTTTCGGGCCAGATCATCAAAGGCCGGTAAGCCGCGTCCGTCGGTGGCAGTAGTAATCACTTCTATCGCCCCGAAGCAGCTGGCAATCATCCCGGTTAACTCGTTGGCGCCGCCGAGATGCCCCGAAAGAAGGCTGATCGCAAACTGCCCCTTTTCATCAACCACCACCACGGCTGGATCCTCTGCTTTACTGACTAAACAGGGCGCAATTGCCCGCACCGCTACGGCGACAGCAGAAATAAAAATGATCTCCCGGTAGACGCGAAATATCCCGGCCACTTCGGTAAAAAAATCATTTTTAAACGGTTGCAGGGAACCGGACTCGCTTTGCGCTTCTGTGGCCAGGCGGGGCGGAACAAAAATATCAGCCTGCCCGTAAATCTGCCTCAGCATTTCAGCCTGCTTTATTCCAGCAGCACTAAGAGCGATAATGGCCGGTTTCATGACCGGCCCTCCCGGCAGCCATGGCTGAAACTGGCATCATAAAGCTTGGAATTGCTGATTGGATCACCCAAAAAATCACCGACCAGGACAAGCGCGCTCAGCTTCAGACCGGTTGTTTTTACTTTATCTGCAATATCACCGACTGTCCCGTAGATGACCTGCTCTTCCTCCCAGGAAGCTTTGTAAACCACGGCAACCGGGGTATCTGCCTCGTAACCCCGGCGCAGTTCGCTAACCACTTGGTCGATCATACCAATGCTTAAAAAAACTGCCATACTGGCCCCGTGTTTAGCCAGGCTTCCCAGGGCCTGTTTCTCCGGCACAGGAGTTCTTCCGGCCAGGCGGGTCAGTATAACGGTTTGTGATATCTCGGGCAGGGTGTATTCTTTATCAACCGCCGCCGCCGCCGCCGAAAAAGAACTTACTCCGGGCACCATCTTATAGGTTACCCCGGCCCTGGCAAGCAGTTTCATCTGTTCCCGCAGAGCTCCGTATAAACTGGGATCACCGCTGTGCAAACGGACTACTTTTTTACCGGCTTTCGCATATTCGATCATCACCCGGCAGATTTCCTCTAGAGCCATCCCGGCGCTGTCGTAAAGGGCACAGCCTTCTGCGGCCTTCTCTAAAATCTGTTCGTTCACCAGGGAACCTGCATAAACCACCAGGTCGGCTTCCCGGAGCAAACGCTCTCCTTTAAC
>PWEB01000172.1 GCA_003553305.1 Syntrophomonadaceae bacterium | reverse complement strand
ATGCCACAAATATCAAGCTGCCATATCAACTTTAAAACCTTATTTACCAATCTACCTTATAGAAAGGGGGTGGAATATAATTAAATTTGAATGGTTGCCTTAACTTTTCCAAAACAATTTAAAAGTTGAACAAAGGAGTTGTTATGAAATGGTAGATGCTCTTTTAGCTTTTAACGATTGGTTAAATTCTATTGTCTGGGGCCCTCCGTTTATGATTCTCCTGGTTGGAACCGGCCTCTATCTAACTATTCGATTGGGCTTTTTTCAATTTACTCACATTGGTCATGCCTGGAAGAATACTTTCGGACGTTATTTTGCAAAGACCAAAGAGGACGAAGGGGGAACCATTACATCATTCCAGGCAGTTGCTTCAGCTATGGCTGCAACTATCGGGGTCGGTAATATTGCCGGGGTAAGCACTGCTATAGCTCTCGGTGGACCAGGTGCGGTATTCTGGATGTGGATGACTGCCCTGGTCGGTATGGCTACCAAATTTGGTGAGGCAAGCCTCGGTTTGAAATACCGTGAAATTAATGAAGAAACCGGAGAAATATCCGGTGGAGTCATGTACTACATCGAAAAAGGGCTGGGTCCCAAATGGAAACCTCTGGCGATAATCTATGGTCTGTTGGCCGGAATCGCTGCTTTAGGAATCGGGAACATGGTGCAGGCCAACACCTTTGCTCATGCTTTCGAAACCGGTTTCGGTGTTCCTCCATATATTTCGGGAATTGTAATAGTTATTCTGGTTGCCCTGGTGACACTAGGGGGAATTAAGCGTATTGCGATGACCGCAGAAAGAATCGTACCTATAATGGCCGTTATCTACATGATTGCTGCATTAATCATTATTTTTACAAATATTAATCAACTAGGACCAGCTTTCGGTCAGATCTTTTACTATGCTTTTAATCCCATCTCGGCAACAGGGGGTTTTGCTGGAGCTGGAGTCGCTGCCGCTGTTCGATATGGTATCGCCCGCGGCATTTTCTCTAACGAAGCCGGCCTGGGGGCTGCTTCTATTGTCCATGCCCAGGCAAAAAACGTTCCTACCCGCCAGGGTATGTGGGGCATTGTAGAAACCTTTATCGACACAATTGTAGTTTGCACCTTAACCTCTCTGGTAATCATAATGACCGGCGCCTTACCTTCTGGAACTACCGGTGCCGAGCTGGCCTCTACTGCATTTACCACAGGACTTCCCGGTCCGGGTGGCATACTGGTTTTAATTTCCCTGATTCTATTTTCCTATACAACTATGCTCACCTGGAATTTCTATGGCGAAAAAAGCTGGGAATACATTTTTGGTAAAAAAATAGTTCTCCCATACCGCTTGATATTCCTGGTTTTCCTTTACGTGGGTGCCGTTGGAGGGTTAGTCTTAATCTGGGATATCGCCGATACTATGAACGGCCTGATGGCCGCTCCTAACTTAATCGCTTTAATAGTTCTGGCCGGGGTTTTAAGCAAGGAGAAAAGTGACTATATAGACAGTCTAAAAGCTAAAATAAAACCATCAAACAAACAATAACACGATTGATTGATGCAGTGTGTTTTACTAATCCATCACCCCCTGGTCATTCTATACTTCATAGAGTGACCAGGGGGGTTTTTAAGCTCAATAGCCGCCAGTATCATTTTTTTGTGCAGGATACATTAATGTATCTCTTGAATTATATGATCAACAAGTAAATATTTGGTGGTGTGGAAGTTGAAAATAGAATCCCGGGCAACCCGGGCTGAAATAAACCTGGACAACTTAAAACATAACCTCTCGTTTTTTCGCAACCATCTGGCTGAGAAAACTGCTATAATGGCTGTAGTTAAAGCCGACGCATACGGCCACGGATCTGTTGAAGTAGCCAGGGCTGCCATAAATAATAGCGCAAGCTGGTTGGCCGTAGCCTTTGTTGAAGAAGGCATAGAATTGCGGGATCATGGAATAGATGCCCCAATTCTTGTTTTTAACCCACCTTTCGCAGAACAGGTCGAGCTGTATTTCGAATATGACTTGACTCCCACCCTCTTTAACCAGGCAACAGCAATGCTTTTCTCGGAAGAAGCCTCAAAAAGGAAAGAAAACAAAAACATCCATATAAAAATAGATACCGGCATGGGCAGGATTGGCATATTTCCCTACACCGCAGCACAATCATTCATCAGATCGGTAAAAGCCCTGCCAAACCTGGTTGTGCAGGGTATTTATACTCATTTTGCCACTGCTGATGAAAAAGATAAGAGCTTTGCCCGGAAACAGCTGGCCAGGTTTTTGCATGTTGTGAGGAGTTTAAAAAGTAAAAGTATTTGCCCACCCCTGGTTCATGCCGCAAACAGTGCTGCAGCGCTGGAACTGCCTGAGGCCTGGCTTGATATGGTCCGGTTGGGGATCAGTATGTACGGTCATTACCCCTCAGAAGAAATTAATAAAGATGTCCTGCCCCTAAAACCTTTAATGAGTTTAAAGAGCAGGGTTTCCCACCTTAAAGAAGTCCCTGCCGGAACTTGCATCAGTTATGGCTGCACCTATGTAACAAAGGGTAATACACGGGTTGCCACGATCCCCCTGGGTT
>PWEB01000227.1 GCA_003553305.1 Syntrophomonadaceae bacterium | reverse complement strand
TTTCTTTATACTGCTCTCCTACAGCTCTAAAGCGATCCATATCATCTTTTTTTAGAGAATAGGCCTCCATTCCGTTTATAAAATTAACATCGGGCGTACGAATGTAAACATGAATTACAGCCACTTCATCAGCATTACATCCATTGGCAATCATAGAGGTTTTTTCCAGGGCTTTTTGACTATGTTCAGAACCGTCTGTGCAAACCAAAATTTTCATTATGAATCCCTCCTTCCTTTAAAATGATAATCCTATTTAGCTTGAAGTTCTGTCATCCACTCCATGTTATTATTAGTTTCTCCGTTCATCAGGACATGTTTATACGCTACCTGACGTATCCGGTGCAATGAGAGAAGGAAGCAACCCAGGGATTCGCCTCCCTGGTTGGAATTTGCTCCTGTAGGCTGCAAGCAGTCACAGCATCCGCCGGTGTTGAAATCATAAAGACTGGTATTCAAATCATTATTCCCAAAGAACCAGTTGAAGGCCCACTCCATTGATTCTTTCCAGCGCGGCTCTTTAGTGGCAAAATAAGCCTGCTGGCAGGCATCTATAAGGGCACTGGCTTCAGATGGCCTCTGATCAAAACGTTCTTTTTCTTCCCCGGCCCTTAACCAACCCTGGTTGCCAATCAAGGAAAGATACTTGTTAGTGGAATCGGTTTGGACTGAGATAAGCCACTCCAGAGCTTCGAGACCTCTTGCCAGCATCCTTTCATTATTTAATTTTTGACCGGCAAATATAAGAGCCTGGCAAAGGCGGGCATTGTCTTCACCCACAATTTTATCAAACCATATCCAGCCTTCGCCGGTATTGGCATCCAGTTTCTCCAACAGTTGTTTGCTTAGTGTCGTTGCCACTTTTAACGCCTGGGTTTCGCCGTTAAAGCGTTCGAGGTAGTGCAGGGCGCCCAGGACGGCATATGCCCGTGCCGGTAGAGAATCAAAATACATCGCAACTCCTAACGACTGTTTGAAAAGCCTGGCCGCCATACCTAAAAGAGCATCTGAAGGGGGATGGGAAACAGTCCACCCCAGAGCATAGAGCATGTACCCGTGACTTATTTCATCGGTTACTTCCTGCCAGGCCCCTTGATAACTTAGCATTTCTTTAACCCTGCCGGTTTCATGGTCGAGAGCATGGTTTAAAAATCCCAGGTAAATGTGAACCAGGGGCAATATTTGCTTATCTTCAAACAATTGCCAGTTCAGGGCGGTAACGATTAGCGTCCGGGCATTGGCTTTGGTGCTATAGCCCCACTTCCGGTCAGGTACAGTATAAACTGCATGCTGCAGCAGGCCGGTATGATCAGTCATCAAACGCAAGTGATTGAGGTTGACTGCCGGTATTACCAGGGGATTAGCAAGAAATTTCCGGCCCTGATCGGAAAAGTTAGAAGCACCACCGTATTCATATATAGCTCTGGCAAAAGCTGAGGCGTATTGTTCAGCTACATTAGGCCATATCATTTTTCTGCCGAACTGGTAGGCATTCTTTCGCCTCTGGTTGCGCAATATTTCATCTCCCAGCAGCGATTTTAATTCCCGGGCAATGGAGGGGCTGTCCTGAAAGGGAACCAATGACCCCCTTTCCCCGGCAAGTAATTCTTCGGCATAGTGATAAGGTGTAGAAATCACCGCTTTCCCGGCAGCCACAGCATAAGCCAGGGTGCCGGAGGTAATTCTTTCTTTCCCCAAATACGGGGTAATATATATATCAGCTGCGATAAGGTACTGGGTCAGAGTTTCTATCGATACATAATTATTGTGAAAAGTCACGTTATCCTGCAAACCTAATTCCTTGACCTTATCCTCCAAAAATTGCCGGTAATTCTCGCCGTCCTTTTCTTTTGCCACGGGATGTGTTGCCCCCAGGATCATGAGCAGCGCTTCCGGAAAACTTTCTACCACTTCCGGCATGGCATCTATAGCATACTCCAAACCTTTGTTGTTATCCAGCAAACCGAAGGTGAGAATTATTTTCCTTTCTTCAGCCATAAATTGATCTTTGTAATAAGATGAGTCCAGGAAGGGTACGTCGGGCGCGCCGTGGTGTATCATGATTATTTTATCGGACGGTACGCCATATTTCTCCTTTAGTATGTTAACGGCCTTCTGAGCCATGACTATAACCAGGGTGGAACGTGAGCATATCTGTCTTACTACTTTTTTCTGGTTCGCAGTGGGGCTGTTTAAAACGGTATGGAAGGTGGTGATTACCGGCTTTTTTATCTGGTCCATAAAATGCAGTATATAGCTGCCTGCTTTTCCTCCGTACAACCCAAATTCATGTTGTAAAGACACTACTTCGACAGGAGACAGGTTTATGTAGTCGGCTACCCGCTGATAATCATTACTGTTCTGGTCTTTAATGCTGAAACTTACATCACCGCTGTAATCAAGCTCCCGGCCGTTGTTATTAATGGCGATTACCTGTAAATAATTGCCACTGTCGTTCTTGCTGTCAGCAACACCGTAGAATTGTTTCAGGTTGCTGCATATATCATGGGTAAAAGTAGCAATACCGCACTGGCGCGGGGGATATGTTGAAACAAAAGCAGTTCTTACCGGTTTTGATA
>PWEB01000018.1 GCA_003553305.1 Syntrophomonadaceae bacterium | reverse complement strand
TTCCGGCCTGGGCCGGCAGATGAAAATGTTCGCAGATCTTATCCCCCTGCTGCACAGCTTCAATCAGCTTCGTTGATAAATCCTTGGGGTGAGAAGTCATAAAGCGGATTCGAAACAAACCCTCAACCTGGTTTAACTCGGCCAGTAGATCGGCAAATGTAACTGATCCGGGCAAATCGTGGCCGTATGAATTTACATTTTGACCGAGCAAGGTTATTTCCCGATATCCATCTTTAGCCAGGTTACGGACCTGTTCTGTTATGCCATTCAAACTCCGGCTGCGTTCTCGACCACGGACGTAAGGGACAATGCAGTAAGAGCAAAAATTATTACAACCATAGATAATCGGAACCCAGGCATGAAATGTACTGCGGGGAGATACCGGCAGTCCTTCCCGGTCTGCATAATCTTCCTCTATGTCAACGATGGTTATTTTGCTGCGCCTGGCCTGATCAAGCAAATCGGGCAGGCGGGGCAGCGCATGAGTGCCAAAAACAAGATCTACCTGCCTGAAGCGATTTTTGATATAGTGAGCAGAAGTCTCCTGTTGGGTCATGCAGCCACCCACGGCAATAACCAGGTCTTCTTTTTGTTCTTTCAACGCATAAAATTTACCAAGCAGTGATGCAACCTTGTCTTCCGGTTTTTTGCGTACTGCACAGGTATTTATTATAATCAGGTCCGCATTTTCAGGACTGGTAGTAGACCGGTAGCCCAGGTTTTCGACCATAGCCGCCATAACTTCTGTATCATGTTCATTCATCTGGCAACCCATAGTGGTTATCATATACTGTTTGCCTTCACCAAAACGGACCAGTTGGTTTGAATTTACTTCAACCTGGGGATTCGACATTCAACCCCTCCTTTCATCCTACATATAACCACTTATATTATAACAAAAATACTTCTTTTTAAAGAGGGGTCTTGATATTTTGTTGAAAATGATAAAAGGTTTTTGTCAGGCTGTTAGACATTGTAGAAGCAAGAAGCCGATTTGATCTCCAGCTAGTGGTAATTCAAGCAGTTTTTTTCAGCCAATCAAAAAAAGCTGCCCAAACTTCTTCAATCCTATTTGTGAAGCGGTGGTCGGCACCTTCTATGATTTTCAGCTCCTTAGGCTGATTTGCCGCATCATAAAGCAGGTAAGCCTCTTCAAGAGGAACTGATTCATCTATTGATCCGTGAATGATTAAAAAATTACGTGGAGTGAGGACAGCAGCGCATTTTAAGAGATCGTGCTTTCTCAGGTCATCAAAGAACTCTCTTTTTAAAAACACTGTATCCCCTTCATCTCCCAGGGCGATTAAATGATCTGCGGGAGGTTTTTGGCTCTTGTTAACAAATATTTCAAAGAGTTTATCAGGGCGGGCTACTGCTGCCCATGTACAGACAGCCTTGATATTTTTGTCCTGCGCAGCATAATTTAGGATCGTGGTGCCTCCGAAGCTTCTTCCGGTTAGCACAATGTCCCGAAAACCTGTTTGCCGGCACCATTGAACTACACTGCCCAGATCGCTTGTTTGTGCGGACAGGGAAATATCTTCAAAGGAACCTTCACTTTCTCCGCAACCGGTGAAATCAAATAATAGAGCGCTGAACCCAAGTTTAGAAAGTTCTTCGCCCATTTCTAAAGCCCGGCCGCCGCCCTCTTTAGAACCGGTAAAACCGTGGCATATAATAACGATTGAACTTCCTGCTTTACAGAGCAGAGCTGAAAGCAGCAGGCCTTTTCCGTTTACTATATTAAGTTTACTCCATTTTGATATTATCATTTTAAACTTGAATCCTCATCTTAAATGTTTGTTCAGGTGGCAAACCTGACGGCATTTCGGCCTGCGTTTTTTGCTGCATAGAGAGCTTTGTCAGCTCGTTTCATGATCTCTTCAATTTTTTCACCGTCTTTTAGGTTAGCTACACCAAAACAGGCTGTGACTTTAATATTATGATTACTTAATTCCATTGATTCAAGTTTGCTGCGCATTCTTTCTGCATGGGTTAATGCCTGATCGGCACCAGTGTGGATCAGCAGGACAGCAAATTCTTCTCCACCGATTCGGGCCGGTAAGTCTTCCTGTCGGCTCTTATTTTGCAGCAGATCGGCAAATTCTTTTAACACGACATCACCTGTATAATGGCCAAAATGATCGTTAATATCTTTAAAATAATCAAGGTCTGCCATAACTAACGATAATGGTGTATCTTGCCTTGTGGCATGGGCGTGAACTTTTTGAAAATATTCCAGAAAATAGCGGCGGTTTGCTATCCCGGTCAGCGAATCTATGCGCGAAAGTTTAGTAATTTGAGCATTAGCTTTTTCTAGGGCGTTATTCTTTTTATTTAATTCCCTGGTCATGTTGGTCATATCATTGTTTAGTTTTGATATTTCCTGAATAATCTGATCGTCAGTAATCCAGGCCCGTTCACTAAGCAGGATGAACCCGTTATTAACTTTATATAAGTATCCTACCATGTAATTCTGATTATTATGGCTGGAAGTAAGGTTGTAGTTGATAACCTGATATCCTTCTTTGGGCAGGTTGATGAACATTTCCCGATCTTCCGGAAGCAGCAAATCCTTTA
>PWEB01000084.1 GCA_003553305.1 Syntrophomonadaceae bacterium | reverse complement strand
GAGGGCAGTTTGGTCTGGGAGCCGAAACAGGCATCAGCACCCAGAAACTGCATGCCCGGGGGCCGATGGGTTTAAAGGAGCTTACCACCACAAAATACATCATCAGGGGTCAGGGACAGATAAGAGAGTGAAATTAGTGCAGATCTTTATCTTCAAATACACAAAATTTTTGAATAAATTTAATTAGGTTAAACCTACATGCCTCCATGAAGCACAGCAAGGGAGGAGTATATCATGAATTATTTCCAATATTACATCCCAGCCCTCGAAAAACAACAAGCAAAGGAAAATATAACTGCCTGTGATTAGGGTGAACTAATTGAGGCTGTTAATAAAAATGCTAACAGGGAGTTAAATTAAGGTTTCATCCCAGAATTTGCAGCAGCAGCAGGGAGCTCAGGCCTAGATAGATTGAAACTCCGGTTATATCGGTGATGGTGGTTAAAAAGGGACCAGTCATCATAGCCGGGTCCCTGCCCAACTTTTTTATGATAAAGGGCAGGGTGCCGCCGACAATGCCAGCAACCAGCACATTGATACCAAGAGCCATTCCGGCTACCAGGCCGATCAGGGGATTTCTTTCCAGCAGAAAAGCCAGCAGGGCAAAAAGGCCCCCCAGCACTACTCCATTGAAGAGGCCGATCAGCACTTCTTTTTTCAGTTCTTTGGCAACTTCGCCGGGCTGGACCTCTCCCAGAGCCATGCTGCGGATGGAAACTGAGAGCGCCTGGATGCCGACATTGCCACCCATATCGGTGATCATGGGCAGAAAAGCTGCCAGAATAGCGATCTGAGCAATGGTGTTTTCAAAACTGCTTATAACAGCCACTGCTCCCAGATTGAGAAAAACATTGCCGACCATCCAGGGCAGACGCATTTTAATGGCTTTCCGGGGACTGGTAAAGAAACTTTCCTCCTCAGAGGTTCCGGCAAAAGAAACGAAATCACCGGTCATTTCTTCAGCCAGGAGATCAATAGCGGTGTCCAGAGTTAAAACTCCCACCAGTCTGTCCTCTTCATCCAGCACCGGCAGCATCTTATACCGGCGGTAACGGAGCATCCGGGCGGCTTCCACAGCCGCTTCATCAACTCTGGCTACCTGTAAGTGAGTTATCATGAAGTCCTTAATAACAGTATCTTTTCCGGCAAAGGCCAGCATCTGGCTGGAGGTCACTCCCTTAAGCCTGCCTGATTCATCAATAGCATAAATATAGCCGATGTTATCAACCTGCTGCTGACGGGCCAGCCGCATTTTTTCCAGTGCTTCCCGGGCTGTTTGCTCCTGGTGAATGGTGAGATACTCCTTTTCCATATGGCCGCCCACAGAATCCGGATCATATTCAGCGAGCTGTTCTACTTCTTTCTGTTGGTCGGGCAGAAAAAGATCAATGTATTTCTGACGCTCTTCTTCCGGAAGGTGATCCAGCAGGTCGGTAAGTTCATCGCTGTCCAGTCTGTTGATGAATTCCTGCTGTTCGGCTGGTGTAAGATTTTCCATTAAATCCAGGGTTAGCTCTTCCGGGAGCCAAGCAGCTATTCGGGCTGCTCGCTGCCAGCTCAGCCCCTTGAGAAAGGGAACTACTGCTTCTTCTGGGGCAGATACAATTATATCAACTAATCGGCGATTAGAAAGTTTTTCTGCTAGTTTAACAGCCTGATCTATCTGGCTTTTTTCCAGTTTTTCTTTCAATTCAACAATGTCCTTTTGAAGCTTCGTGTTATCTAATAACATGTTAATCCCCCACTAATTATAGTTATTGACAAAGGCCATTAAAATAATTAACATATAATGTAAATTACAGGATTATTTCCAGCCCAATAGGCAGTTAGTAAAAGTCTTCCCGATGACAAATTTGCTGGGGAGGCTTTTTGTAATGATAGGAAATACAAGTTTTCTTTAGGCTCTTTTTAATTTCCATGTTGCTCCTAGAACAAAGGTTTGATATAATATAAGCAGAAATACTTGTGTTCTAGGAGGTTTTAATAATGCAAAAAGCTCTAAAAAATTATATTCTAAACATGCTTGCCAAACTATCACCTGAAGAAAGACAAGAAGTTATCAATTATTTCTTAGACTCAGAATTGAGCAATGAAATAGATCTAGAAAATACCATTAACAAAATTAGAGAATCACGCTTTAACGAAGTCTTGCCTGTCCCCATTGCCATAATGATGACATTATAAAGCACGGAAAAACCAACAAACAACAACGATACCGCTGCAAATCCTGCGGTCGGACCTTTACTGATTTTACTGGTACTCCAATTGAAAAAATCAAGAAGAAAAAAGAGTTTTTTAAATCCCTTCAATGTATGCTTGAAGGCAAATCCCTACCTAAAACTGCAGAAGAAGTTGGAGTTACTACCCCCACTGCTTTTGATTGGTGTCATAAGGTTTTATCAGCTTTGAAAAGCAAGAAAAATGATAATTTATCTGGTGTTGTAGAAGTAGATGATACTTTTTTTCTTCATTCGGAAAAAGGCAATCCTAATCTAAAACGCAAACCCCGTAAACGTGGTGGTAAAGCCAAAAAACGAGGGATAAGCAATGAACAGGTCTGTGTAATTGTTGGGCTTGATCGT
>PWEB01000171.1 GCA_003553305.1 Syntrophomonadaceae bacterium | reverse complement strand
CTGTACTCAAAACCACTTTTTTCTAACTCATCCCTAATCTTTCTAACTACTCTATGATCAATATATTCTATGGCTTTTATTTTATTCTCAGTTTCAAAACGGTGTGAACACTCATCTGGTGCTTCGATATGCAGGTAAATAAAATCCTGATCTTCTTTGAGCGCCTTAATGGCAGCTTCAGCTTTGCCGTTGTAATTAGTATCGATATTACCGGTCGCTCCTTCAACCTCTATTGTATCCAACCCGGCAAGAAGGCCAAGCCCTTTGACCAGATCAACAGCCGATATTACCGAACCCTTCATATTGTATTTTTCTGAGAAAGTCGGCAACAGCGGTTTACTGCCGTTGCCCCAGATCCAGATAGAATTTGCCGGATTAAGGCCCTTTTTAATTCGTTTGAGGTTGACCGGATGATCAGCTAGAATACTGTAGCTTTGTTCCATCATCTGCCTTAACCTTGCACTCTCTTTTCCTTGAGGGAGATGCTCACTAATAACCTGCCCGCTTATATCATGAGGAGGAGTTAAATCCCATTGATCAGGAGCATCGTGCCAGACCATCAGATGACGATAATTAGAACCTCTATGAAAATTAATTTCTTCAGTCCCGAGGCGCTTGCTTACTTCAGTAATCAATTCTATGGCTTCTTCATTTGATATTGCACCGGCACAATAATCAATCATCCTTTTTTCTGGGTAAGATTCTTCAGCAGAAAGCGTAACCAGGTTACAGCGGAATGATATGTCGGTAGGCTCCAGTTCTACTCCCAAACTAGCCGCTTCTAAGGGAGAACGACCAGTGTAATATTTTAGTGGATCATAACCTATTACCGAAAGGTTAGCTGTATCACTGCCGGGGGGGAGATCCGCTGGTATCGTTTTCACCAAACCCAACTCACCGTCAGCGGCTATACGATCAAAATTAGGGGTGCGGGCATATTGCAGGGCTGTTTTGTTTTCTAACTGCTCCATTGGATAATCGGCCATTCCATCTCCGACAATAACGATGTACTTCAAGTACTATCACGCTCCTTTAAAAATTTGCAGAGGTCTGATTAAGCAGGAAATGTAAGCTGTGCAATGAAAATACCCTTTTCATATGTTTTTGTCAAGGGCAGACAGACAACCTGATGAAGGATTTGTCCTAAGAATAACGAATGAAAATAAGAGCCCAGGAAATGAGAGGAGCAAAATTTATGAGATACTATAGTACAAGAGGACAAGCAGAAAAGATGGAAGCAGCCCAAGCAATATTAAAGGGCCTTGCTCCGGATGGTGGTTTATACGTTCCGACGGACAGCTTAAAACCCTATGCAACAAACAATCTGCCCGAAGGTAGTTACCAGGATTTAGCAATAAACATACTCAAACCTTTCCTGGCCGATTTCAGCGATGCAGATCTAGAAAGCACCATCCATAATGCCTACAATATTCACACTTTCGATCATCAAGCTGTTACCCCCTTAATAAAACTTTCAGATCAACTCCACATCTTAGAATTATGGCATGGGCCAACTTATGCATTTAAAGATATAGCCCTGCAAATTTTACCCCACTTCATCAATATCGCGCTGGCGAAAAAAAATAAAAATAGAGAGGTAGTGATCTTGACTGCTACTTCCGGAGACACGGGCAAATCAGCTCTGGAAGGTTTCCGCGACGTTCCCGGGATCAGAATAATTGTTTATTTCCCTGAAAAAGGAGTAAGTGAGATACAAAAACTACAGATGATCACCCAGGAAGGCAGAAATGTCGGGGTATGCGCAGTAAAAGGTAATTTTGATGACACCCAGAAGGGGGTTAAGCAGATTTTCAACGATCAAGAATTAGCTGCACAGCTGAAGGAAGCCGGGTACAGCCTGTCTTCAGCTAACTCCATCAACTGGGGGCGTCTACTGCCCCAAATAATCTACTACTTTGCAGCTTATCAAGAGCTAATCAGGCAGGGCAGCCTTCAGGCAGGCCAGAAAGTAAACTTTGTTGTCCCTACCGGTAATTTTGGCAATATCCTGGCCGGGTATTATGCCCGGCAGCTAGGCCTTCCGGTAAACCGCTTGATCTGTGCTGCCAACCGAAATAACGTACTTTCCGATTTTATAAACAGTGGAATCTATGACAGTCGGAGACAGCTCCATAACAGCCTTTCACCTTCTATGGATATCCTTGTTTCAAGTAACCTTGAACGCCTGCTCTTTGAAATAACCGGGCATGATGCCGAGCGTATCTCGGTCTGGATGAAACAGCTAACCGAGACAGGTCAATACCAGATTGACCATGCAACCCTAAAAAAATTGAAGGAACTTTTCTGGTCGGATTATACAAGCGATGACGAAACCTTGACGACCATAGCTGCTACTTACCAGGATTTCAATTACCTGGTCGATCCGCACACCGCTGTCGGTAAAAATGTGCTGGATAAATATCTGGAGCAGGAAAAAGATCAGTGCCCTTCCGTCATTCTTTCCACAGCCAGCCCGTTTAAATTCCCCAGCAGCACAATACGAGCCCTTTTTAACAGCGAACGCTTTAATGGTTTAACCGAGTTTGAAATGATAAAAGTAATGGGCGGGGAAACAGGCATCCCAGT
>PWEB01000179.1 GCA_003553305.1 Syntrophomonadaceae bacterium | reverse complement strand
TGGCCTTTCTGCTTTTTTTCATGGTCTGGCTGGGCATCGGACACTACAAGGACGTCCGTCTGGGCCACGATGACGAAAGGCCGGAGTTTTCCTTTGTCTCCTGGGTGGCCATGCTTTTTGCTGCCGGAATGGGCGTGGGCATAATCTTCTGGTCCGTGGCCCAGCCTGTTCTGCAGTTTCACGACAATCCCTTTGTCGACGAAGGCGGTACCCCGGAAGCCGCCATAGTGGCACTCAGGCTGACCTTTTTCCACTGGGGCCTGAATGGCTGGGCGATTTTTGCTTTTGTGGGTCTGGTCCTGGCCTACTTTTCCTTTCGCCGTGACCTGCCCTTGACCATCCGCTCAGCACTTTATCCCATTCTGGGGGAAAAGATCAGGGGGTTATCCGGGGACGTTGTGGATACCCTGGCTGTATTCGGCACGGTTTTCGGCATAGTCACTACCCTGGGTCTGGGAGTGCAGCAGCTCAATTCAGGTCTGGGGGCTGTATTCGACCTGGAGGCTACTCTTTTTCTGCAGCTGGTGATCACCGCCTGCATAATGGGCATTGCCGCAGTTACAGTGGTTTCCGGGCTGAACCGCGGAGTGCGCTGGATGTCTGAGCTGAACCTCTGGCTTTCATTGGCGGCCATGGCTTTTCTCATGCTCTGGGGACCCACCAACCACCTCATAGCCATGACCGTGGAGGCGGCCGGCTATTATGCTCAGAACCTGCTGATGATGAACCTGTATACCCATGCAGCCCTGGAAGACGGTTGGCAGGCGGAATGGACGGTCTTCTACTGGGGATGGTGGCTGGCCTGGGCGCCTTTTGTGGGCATGTTTATCGCGCGCATTTCCAGGGGCAGGACCTTCAGCGAATTTATCATGGGTGTTCTTCTGGTGCCCACCGTGGTGACCATGGTCTGGATGGGGCTGTTCGGTGGATCGGCCCTGTCCCAGGAGCTTTTCGGCTCCGGGGGGATAATCGATGCAGTACAGGAGGACGTGGCTGTGGCCCTTTTCGCCATGCTGCAGGGGCTGGACCTGGGCCTGGTGGGAGTTGCCGCCTCTGCAGGAATGCTTCTGCTCATCGCCACCTTTTTAATCACTTCTGCCAATGCCGGCACCCTGGTGGTCAATACCATACTTTCCGGCGGTGACCCGGAACCTCCCCGCGTTCACAGGGTTTTCTGGGCCGTGGTCCTGGCCCTTTTGACTGCAATACTTCTGGCTGCAGGCGGGCTGGAAGTGCTTCAGTCCGCGGTGATAATGGGAGCCCTGCCCTTTTCTCTGGTGGTGGTGGCCATGACAGCCGGTCTCCTGCGGGCCTTGGAAGATGAAAAATGCGCCCACAGACGCGGCAAGCGCACTGAAACACCCAGAGAACCCTGGGCGGATCTGGATGACGCCGGCATTAGACCCATCCGGGCCTTGCCTGAAAAAATCCGGGATTCTTGCAGAACCAGGGGGCAACAGCCTGAGTACTGGCGAAACAACCATGAATGATGTGACTGCAAAAAGTCATTTTTGTCACGCGAACCACGCGAAGCGCGTGGCAGGACGCGTGGTTGATGCCTAACATATTCATTTCCCGACTTTTTGCAGGTGCAGCATGAATAACTCGCCTATAAAAAACATCTATGGGGCGTATGTTAAAAATCCGCTTGTGTCCTGCTTTGGTGTAGGCTATATATATTGTCACAGCAGTCCCATCTGAATTCTTTCAGGCGCGTCCGGAAATCAACAGGAAAAGAACAAAAAAAGGTGGCAAGCCGGACCGCAACAAAGGATTCTGCCATGCATACAAATGGTGAACCGAGGTCAAGATGGTGAATAAACAAGCAGACAAAAAATACAATGAAACCTTCAGGGAGTTTATCTCCGCCAGGAACGGATGCATATTTACCGTCACCGATGATGTGCTTTTTTACAAGACCATGGTGGCCTCGTTTAGATACCTGGACGTAGACACCAGCGCCCTGATCTACAGAAGATATATTGATAGTGTATCTTCAGACGCCAGGTCTCTTTTAAACTCAGGTACATACGCCAACATAATTTTTTTGATCGAAAACATTATTGAGGGCAACAAAAATATTTTCAGGTTAAGAGACTTAAAGTCCAGCTTTGGAGATGAGTGCAGGTTTATTACTCTTACAGCCGAGACTGACAGTGACAATGTAGCGCAGATGTATGAAATGGGTGCAGACAACGTCATCGTAAAGCCGGTGTCCATACACTCCATCATTCAAAAGATAAGCCTTACTTTCAAGCCCAATGATGCTCTGTCCCAAAAATTCAATCAGGCCAAGGCCCTGATCCTCACCAATGACCTGGACCAGGCCGGAAAAGTAGTGGAAGACATCCTGAAGGAAAAGCCGGACAGCGCGGCCGGGTTTATTCTCAAGGGGGACATAGCTAAGGCACAAAACGATTTTGAACTGGCCGAAAGCTACTATGTAAGGGCATCCCGGGAAAGCAAAATGTATCTGGAGCCGTTAAAAAGGCTGGTCAACCTCTACGATGCCATGGCGGATCTGGAGAAAAAGCTGGAATATCTGAAAAAACTGGATAAAATTTCCCCGCTCAACTACGATCGCAAGATAGAACTGGGCA
>PWEB01000244.1 GCA_003553305.1 Syntrophomonadaceae bacterium | reverse complement strand
CAGTTCGTCAAGCGCCCTTTCTTCTTCCGCTGACGCTGCGGCTTGTCCTGGAGCTACCATGCCAAGTACAAAGAAAACGGATACGATACAGACGAAAAACTTGAGAATATTAATACGCTTAATCATTCTTTTCACACTCCTTAAATAATATTAAATGCTTTTTTAAAAATTAAAATTTTCTATAATTAATTATAACTCTTTTCAACTTATTTTGTCAATATGGGATTGTTACTGTACTGATCAGCTCTAGTCGTGATGCATTTTGGGCTGGTGGCATTGCGATAGAGCGGTCGCAATAGTCGACGAAGCAAAGGCTGTAGCTGGTCGGCCTGGATGGATCCGGGTCGCAGAGGCCTGAGCCATGGATGGCGAATGCCGAGGGCCACCAAAGCGAAAGCATGCAGCTGAGTCACCGCCATTGCCCGCGAAGATCTGGCACCAGACCAAAAAGCAGCACGGCTGAGCAGACACAAGAGATTTATCGCTGATCGTGTTAGGCAACTATAGGGTTTTTAAGGACCTTGGTAATTTAGAGTCTATCTACCCTGGTCTCTGGCTCAAATTGTCAATCAGCACCACGAAAGAATTTCCGCCGCTGGTTAAACTTCAATATTCAGCACTTCAAGAATATGGCTTCGCAATAACCCATAAGCCAATGCTCCGGTAGCATGTCCCTTGGCAATTATTTCAACCGGGCAGCTACCATAAGAAGCCTTTTGCTGTTCATACCTGATCAGCTGATCATGTGTTGCAAGCAGAGGAAAAACATTACCACTATCAACAGCGGCAAAATCTTCTTCAAAATTCAAAAGCCCTTCAATCACCTCCGGGTTTTCTTTGGCTTCCGGTGCGGTTGCCCTGCTATAAAGGGAACGCAGGTAAGCATCATCTAAAGCCAAACCGGCCAGCAGGGGCGCGTAATAATCAGCACTGTTATGATGAATATGGTGGAGGTTAGTTATAAAACCACCAAGACTGGTTCCCGAAACCATTATTTTACTGTTAGATGCTTTCCTGCCATATTCAACAAGTTGCTCAATCAGGGAAACAGAAACTGCAAGCATGGCTACTATATTAGAAAGTGTGCGAATACCCTGCTGGAAATCTTTCATATTTTGGTGAAACGGAGCCCTGATCAGTAAAAGATTGGCTGGAATTTTTTTATCCTTATAGGGAAAAATCTTGTTAAATCCGTAATCAAAAGGGGTCTCGCTGGCTCCATGATGATAGATAATCACAGGATGGTCTCCTCCAAGCCACTGAACCAGGCGAAAGGCTGGATGCAGCTCACCGACCAAAGTGGAAGCTCGCACTTCGTAATCGCCTTTCCCGCTAATTTCTGGCATTTCAAGAGTAACATTTTTTAAATTCTCTTCAACGCTTTGAGATTCAAGACCTTCACGAAAATACTTGGGCATGAATTTCGCGCCCAGGCCTACTGCAAGATTATCAATTAAACCGTGAATACTCATCAATGGCCCTCCTTTATTTTCACAAGCATAGCATAATAATTATACCCTATGTTCCGCTAAAATGATCGGATTTTAATCATTTTTTAGCCCTTCTTGATTCACTTTCCATGTCCAGCCGCATTAGTAATCCCCCACAAATATGATGATAGTTTTTCATCTTAGAAACAAAACCATAGCGTAAAATGTTTTAAGGCGACTCCTATCCGGTCAAAGTTGACTATTGACAACCAACCCAACTTGCAATGATATTTAATCAATATTAATAGTGATTAATCCTGATTGATAAGGGCAACCCTTTCGAAAGAGAGGTTCGCAAAGCTATGGGCCTAAGGCTCCTTAACGAGCCATGGTCGCCAGGCCGCCGGGTAAGGGTTTTTAATCTGGCAGGGATTGTCATTACTTGATTTGAGTTTAAAAGGAGGCTTGCTGCTAGATGCGTAAGAAAATATTGATCACTGTAATAGCTCTACTTCTAACCGGAGGTGGTTTTGCATTTGCCGAGTATACTCCCCAGGGTGATTATTTAGGTGTAAATGCAGAAGTCGCGGAAAACGAAAGTGCCGCAGAGTCTGTCTATGAAAAGGAGGTTCACAAAGCTTTAAGTGGTAATGAAGATATAACTCCTGATCATGGGAAAGACTTCGGTGCAGCCGTTTCTGAAAGAGCCCGTGACAAGGATATAGATCTCGGCGAAGAAGTTTCTGAAGCGGCCCGGGAAACCGCTGGTGCAGATAATAATGATGAGATAGGGAACAAACGATCAGATGTTGCAGAGGCAGTTCATGAGGAACTGACCGGTGGTAAATATACCCCAGAAGGTGGCAGTGATTTTGGTCAAGCAGCAGCAGATCGCGCCCGGGACAAGGATATAGATCTCGGCGAAGAAGTTTCTGAAGCGGCCAAAGAAGTCAACAATACCAGGAGCTCCGACAACACCCCTGACAAGAGTAGCCCTCCCGGAAGTTCCGGTGGCAATCCCGGTAACTCTGGTGATAATCCCGGAAATTCAGGTGGCAGTCCGGGTAATTCCGGAAGGTAAACCCACCAGTCAATAAATGATAAAAAACGATACCTTAATAAATAATAGCCGGCGATAAAGGCCGGCTATTAATGTGAGCTGCTGTTCTATT
>PWEB01000263.1 GCA_003553305.1 Syntrophomonadaceae bacterium | reverse complement strand
CCCTGTTGGAACCATACCTGGAAGCAAGCACTGCCATTGAAAGCCCCTACACCTTAGGTCTTACCGCCCAGTTATATGCCTTTCTTGACCGCCGGAGTTCTCGGGGACCACCGCCGGGTTATTGAACTCTATAAAAAGTATGAAAGATACCATGTTAACTGGGAAAACCGGTTCAATGCCGGCATTGCCTATTTTAATCTCAAACGTTACAAGCAGGCAGCTTCTATCTGGGAACCGCGTAATAAAATAGGCAATTTTATCATCCCCTTGCAGCAAGTTGCTTTCCTTATGGAAAGGGATGTTGTTCCCCATTTTGAACTCAGCTACAATCCACCAGAGTGGGATAAGGTGATCGAGCAATTCAAGGATGCCGGGGATGATAGGGAAAAGCAAGAAACAGTCTTAGAGGATGGACAGATTCGAGTGGTCCTGCTCGACACCCTGTTTGGTGAGCGAACAGGGGAAGAGGAAAAGAAAAACGCAGCTAAGATTCTGATAGACTACGGTAGAGATTGGGGCAAAGAGCTGGGCTTTCGTTTACTGGAAAGCGCTCTTGTACCGTACGAAATTACAGTGGAAGCTGTGTTTACCCTGGTAGAGCGGGGTGTATATAAAGAAGGTGAAGAAGTCCCGGTATGGATTGACGGTGAAGAAACCATGGTAAAAGTGGAAAAAAAGGAAGTAAGCATGGAGCCAGATCAGGAAATGGATCAACTATGCGATAGGGCCCTGGCACTCCGAGATAAAGGTCAAACTGATGAAGCAATCGCTCTGCTGGAGCCACTGTATCAAGAAGGAACCTTTTATCCCCGCGCTATGGTGACCCTCGCCAACCTTTACCGCAATAAAGGAGAATTTGAACCGGCCCTCAATATTTTTAAGCCGCTGGCCGAGGTTATGTCTGATGAACCCGTGATCATGGTTAACCTGGCCGGACTTTATCTCGAAAGCGGCCAATTTGATCAGGCCCTGCAGTGCATTGCTAAATTTGAAAATGAGGGAATAGATGACCGGTATAGAGAACAACTGGATTACATACGCAGGATGGCCGAGCAGCGCATCATTCCCGGAACCTATGCCGATCAATTAGATGATTACATGTATCAAGTTGAAGAAGATTTAAGGGCAGAAGTGGAAGAAAAGAAAATTACCACTGAGTCAACCCTAAACCGGGGGCTAAAAAATATGCCTAACGAATGGCTGCTCAAGGTGTGCGCAATTCATGATATTGATCCTTGCCGTCTGCGCTCTCAAAGAGAAAAGGCGATCATCGCTTACCTGACCGATCCAGCCTATCTCAAAAAAGCGGTACAAGAACTCACTCCAGATGAACAGGAACTGCTATTTCACCTTCTCAGTAAAGGAGGTTGGGCGCTCTTAAGCTCTGTCAGCTGCAAATTCGGCAAAATGGAAGGCGATGGGTTTTACTGGGACAAGGCGGAGCCGCAGTCGACGACAGGCAAAGTTTGGAGTAAAGGCCTGATCATGGTCGGTAAAACTATACAAAATAACCGGCAGGTCAAAATTGCTGCTATTCCCACCGACCTGAGGCCTTTGCTGGAGAAAATACTTTATCTGTGATCACCCTTTACTAGACATATTCAAGCTCGTTTATTTGGCATTACTTAATCGCCTTTTCTTTGTATTGTTCATCTTTAACAGAAATCGAAAATTCTTAAAAAGCATAGCATGTTCATTAATTTCGAACCTATCAGCACGGCGCCAAACCATTCGACAATTAAAGCATCTACTCTCCGTTCTATATGCACCCAAGTCAGTATTTCCAGAAAAGACTTCATCAAAACATACAATAAAACTTAAGGCAGCGAGAGAGTCAAGGGGTCTTTTTGTTTGGCTTTCCATCCTATTATCGATTAGCTTTCACGCCAGCTGATAGTTATTGAAGGGGGAAACAAACAGCCATGCGGTCAAATACAGTATTATAGCGCTTACCCCAGTATGGACTTCTATTTTCACCATATCCAAAAAGAATATCTATAACGCCGGCAGCAATGATTTTATATTTACTTTCACTGCCTATCAGCTCACAATTTCTTCACCAGTGTCCCTGAACCGGACAAGAGCTGCATCAAGGGTACCAGGCCTTGAAACCATCAAAGCTTCAGATTCACTTCCACCAAGGGACTGTGTATTGATAGAACGAAAATCGAGCTCATCATTATTAGCTATATCAACCACAATTGCCCGCCAGGGTAGCTTGCTCTCTGCCTGCCCTCTTTATAATAAATGTCGGGACACTATAATAATTTTCATTGTGTCCCGACATTTTCCTCGAAATTTTCGGCAGGCAAATACGTTTATGTCTAGTAAATAACTTACCTTTAATCTCCTCCAATGTTATTGTGTAATTGTAACAAAAACGCATACTGGAGAGGAGCTGTCCCACTCACGCTACGAATACCTGCTAAATGATATCGGTAAAATTAGATATATCAGACACAAGCCTCCTGCATCCTTGCAAACTTGATGACAGAAAAGGAGTAGGATAATATAAAACAACACCTATTTTAGGCCTACAGTATGCTGCTGCCAATCGATTATTTGCTCCCAACACTCAACATCCCTTTTAAACCATTAAAAATAGAACAGCAGTGGCTATCT
>PWEB01000145.1 GCA_003553305.1 Syntrophomonadaceae bacterium | reverse complement strand
CCCTGTGTATCCACTCCACCATCAAGTCCTGATAAATTGATCAGATCACCCGGTGAAAGATTTAGTTCTTCAGCCAGGTCCTTGCCTACCAGGACCTGGTTTTTACCAACTACGTAATCTCCTCCAATTAAACGATCTCTCACATTATAAATATCGTCGGCCCGGTCAGGATCAATCCCACGGGTACGAATCGAAAGAGTTTTTTCACCCCGGGAGATAAATCCGGACCCTTCAGCAACCGGCGATACCACCGTCAGCATATCAATGTTGCTTAGCTGCTCTAAAACATACTGCCAGTCATTAAAAGGTCTGGAGGTGTCGAAAAGGCCACCGGCCCGACTCAATATGCGCACATCCATTTCACGTTCAAAAAGACTCTGCAGAGCATCTTCCCGGGAAGTAACAACAATATGTGGAGAATCACCAACTGTGGTATTAACTAAATCAGCCTGAAGACCGGTAATAAGAATATTTAAGAATATGAGCACCGAAATACCAATCGCTATTCCCACTGCTATAAAAAGGGTCTGTGACCGGCCTTCAATTAAAAATCTGAATGCTGCTTTCCATATAAACATAGGTTTCTTTTCCTTAAGTCTTTAATCATTTAGTCGAATCGCTTGTCCGTCTTCAAGGTCAAGCTCTTTTAAAACCCTGGTTCCGGATGTAAGACCTTCTTCAACTAAAAAAGTCCCCTGCCCCAGATCTTCAACCTCTATAGTCCGGCGTACAGCCTGGCCATTTTCTTCAACAAACACATAAACCTGATCATTTTCTCTGACAGTATAACTCTGTTCTAAAATTATACCATCTTCCCTGCGGTTAATTAGGACCTCTATACTAACTGAAAGATCAGGCAATAAATCTGGTTCATTTTGACCAAGGATAAAACGCACATTAAAAGTGCCACGTTCAGCATCAACCGTTGGGGAAAGACGGTCCACTGTGCCATCAAAGGTCCGGCCCGGAAAAGCGCTACTTTGAACCAGGATTTCCATGCCCGAGACTAAAACTCCGGCAAATTCTTCATCTACCTGGGCTTCAAGATAGGTCTTGCCTGATTCAGGTATGATAGTGATAATATTCTGCCCTGTATTAACATACTGGCCAACATTGGACGAAATAGCAGTTACTACTCCGTTGAAAGGAGCCAGCAAGCTCATTTTTTCAAGTTCACGAAGCGCTTGTTTAATGGCACTTTCAGCCTGTTCAACTCGAAGATTAGCCCGGCGAATTTCTTCATTTTCCAGGCTGGTAAGGGAGGTCCTGGCTGAGCGTTCACGTGAGGCGGCAATATCACTTTCAGCATCAAGCATCTCTATTTCCCGACTGACCTCTTTTTCATTCCTGCGCGCTTCTTCTAACTCTATTCGAGCTTGCTCCCAAGTACTCCAGGCTTCTCTTAGCTGGTCTATGTTAATTTCTTCATTATTGTGGCGTTCTTCTTCCTGCTCAAAAACCCTTCGAGCCTGTAGTTCAGCTTTTTTTGCTTCCTCAAGCCGATCCAAGGCCGGTTCAAGTTTGTCCTCTACAGCATCAAGGTAGGCTTTTTCAGCCACCTTCGCCTGGGTTGAAGCCTGGCTTAAACTTTCCCGGGCCTGGGGAACATCCCTGTTTTGAATTCTTTGAAGGGCGATTTTAGCTTCGTTTAAATCTTTTTCAGTTTGCTTAAGCCGCTCTTCCGCTTGCTGTTCGTCAAGGATAGCCAGAGCTTCTCCTTCTGCCACTGAGTCGCCTTCTCCCACTTTTATTTGAACAACCCGTCCCGGTTGTTCAAATGAAAGCGACACCTTTCCCTCACCTACAACCCTGCCAGAAACGAGCAGGCTTTCAACCGCTTCATCAGACTGCAAAGTTAAGTAAGAAACCCTGGGAATGCTGAAATATCGCCAGGCAAAAAAAGCCACGACTACAAGACTTATTAAAACTAAAACAAAAAATACATTTTTCAGCTTCATAAAAAAATGCCAACCCCTCCTGCTTATAAAAGCTTTATACCTTTGATCCATAATAGGAATAATTATTAATGAATTTTATAATACAATACATAATTAGTTTTGACAATCTGCTGACAACAATATTAATAAAAGCTGCTCATTGTATAGTAGAGGTAAAAGACTTTGTGAATCTGCCTTGAAAAATATCAAATAAAATGTGAGCAACAGTTACAAGCTGCCCAGCTTTTTTGACTCAAAAACCGCCGAATATAAGAGTAGAAACTAGCATACCTTATTAAATTGACTTTAAGGGGAACAAATTGATATGAAGAGGCTACGTCTAAAAATTTATGACCTGGTTCAGGGAGTCAGTTTTCGAGCTTTAGCCCGGCAACAAGCCCAAAAACTGGGTTTGTCCGCCTGGGTGAAAAACATGCCCGACGGCTCAGTGGAGACAGTTACAGTAGGTGAAGAAGAAAAATTGAACGAATACAAAATGTGGTGTAAAAAGGGGCCCCTGCAGCCCGGGTTGAAAATATTCAGTAGCAATGGAAAAAGGCTGCAGGTGAATATAAAGGGTTTAGTATTAGATTATTAATACCAGATAATCGACACAGATCCGCTCTTAAGTAATTACAAAAACAGAGGTTGAAACTACCGGGTTTTTAAATCAGCTTTTTCGGTTAT
>PWEB01000118.1 GCA_003553305.1 Syntrophomonadaceae bacterium | reverse complement strand
GCAAAGGAAAAAAAGAAATGGATTTATATAAGGAGCTTTTGGGAGTAAAAAAACCAACACTTAATCCTGGCTCTGGTGGATGGTATGGAGATGGTGTGACCAGACCATTTCCGAAAAGACAGGTAGAGGATTGTCTTGTGCTATCGTCTATGGAGTTAGTTCGGCAAGAGCTTTTATTCAGGCTAAAAGACGAAATGTTACAAGGTACTCTTACCTGGAAAACTTATCCTCCTGTGGAAATCAGATTTGAATCTTGTCCCCGGTATATTCGATTGCAATACTCTGTTACTGATAAGAAAGGCCAAAAGGCAACTAATGTGGACTACACTCTTCCAATAGAATGGCAGCAAAAGGGGAGACCGGAAGAGAGTTATGTTTATTTTAGCCCTGTTTTCCTTTGCCCCAGTGAAGAAGATGATAACTGTGGTAAAAAAGCCTCAAAGCTGTACCTACCCACAGGAGGGGGTAAATTCCTTTGTAGAGACTGTCACAATCTCGCTTATAGGTCAGAACAAGACTCACCAGGACGCGAAGCGCGGAAATTCTTTAAAGTAGTAGGGTTATTGAAATAATTAAATGTTTCCTTTTTTATACATAACCTGGTTGGTTAGGATTTGGGAATTATTACTATATGGTAACAAGAAAATTTGATTATTTATCGTGTAAATGGTAAAATATAGATAGTAGAGAGATTGCTAGCTACTCTTATAGTGCGACGGCACCATAAAAGCGGAGCAGCCTGACCGAGGCCCTATAATACGGAAGCGGTAACGTGAACCGTAAATCATGGATTGGAAAATAGAGATAAGAATTATACTTTGCTTACAAGGTTAAGCAAAGAGAAGGTAGGTGTGTTTAAAAAATATATCTTTGAATAAACGTTTTGAGTTTTAAAAGAGAGGCCTAGCCCTATCGCGAGGATCTCTCTTTTAATTTAAAATCTGAATACCAGGTGGATTCCTATAAGCTTCTTTTGCACAGAAATCCATAATGTCCTGTATGCTCTTACATCTTCTTAGCCTATCCGTAATTTCCATAACACGTGTGTTATCTTCAATTAATACGTCGAATATTTCTCCCTCGAGCTCAATGCTTGGACAAGGTTGAGTTTGTTCATATGCATATTCTAGATCTTGCTGCTTATTTTCATCCATTAATTCTAAAGTTTTTACTGATGCCCAAATTACTGTTTTTAGAATGCATCCTTCAAACATTGGACCAAATTGATGCCAGAGAGGGCAAGCCTTTTCTGCACATGATTCACTTTTTCTTAGTGGGCAAACTTCTTCTTTCTTCATTTTTCTTACAACCCCCTTGCTCTCTGTTTAATTTAACAAAATTAATAACCCTGATACAAACTTTATTTGATTTTATTTTCATAAAATTTTTACTCATCCCCCTTGTACAGTGTATTGATCAAGCAGAACAACCATTATAAACCCCTCTATATAAGGCTTTATAGCTTGATCATCTGCTTGTTCCTTGAACAACCATGAACAAGCAAAACTCACTTTATGCTTGCTCATTGAACAACCTATGAACAACCTAATTTTTCCCTTAACCACGCGGGTTCGCGCCTCCTTGCTCTGCTTGCTCATCTGCGTACCCATACTATTTGAACAACCTCAATTTAATGATCATTCTTCAGGCTCAAGTATCTTCCATTTGCTTGGTCTGCCCTTGCATGCTGGAGTTATTGTTAACCCACCTTTAGATGGGTTCTCTTCATATTGTTTTTGGAGCTTTTCTCGTGCACGTCTAAGGGTTGTAGGTGCTATTTCTCGCTTTTTGGCTTTTACCTTAATATCCTCAGCCTCAGAACCTTCTCCATCTTGACTTACCGTATCCCAAAGAAACTCTATGGCATCTTCAATTGCGCTTCTGCCCTTATCCGAATCTTCTTCCTGACCAAGGTCGGCTGCTTTCAAGTCACTAGTACCCATCCAGCTGAATTTGCCTCTTAAAGGATTTTCTGGATCTGGCTCAATTTTATAACGTAAAGAAGGCCCTTCCCTTGTAGTGGATGCTTTTATATGTACCATAACCCTATTTTTCCCACCGGTTTCCTCCTCATCAGGATTTTCCGGGTCTGCTACAATTTGGATAGCTGATCTAACAGTTGCCATAAAATCAATACTATCCATGCCCCTGTAAATAGCCTTGTCACTACTTCTTTTCGTTAAGTGGCGGAGAACTAAAATTGCGCAATCATGCTTTTCAGCCAATTTTGCCAGACCATCCATTACCGGTCTAACTTGTGTTGCCTTGTGTGCATCTCTTTCTGAACCGAAATATGACTGAATCGGGTCAACAACAACTAGAGAAGGCCGGTAAGATGTAAGCATATTATCCAATAACGGTACATCTTCAAGAGTAACCGGTAAGGGTTTTCCATCTTTATCCCTTTTACCTTCGAAACTATGAATGTTGTTTTCGTTTGCTCCCATGCCCTTTAAACGTGGTTTTATGGTATCTGCAAAGTTGTCTTCATTGCTCATATATATTACTCTTCCATAGCCCCCTTGTGATGTTTTTGAGTGAGCAAAATCTAGCTCAGACTGCGGCAATTGTTCTCCTAATGATATGTTAGCTGCAATTTGTAAAGCTAAAAATGTCTTTCCATCT
>PWEB01000176.1 GCA_003553305.1 Syntrophomonadaceae bacterium | reverse complement strand
CTTTTCTCGCTTTTCGGCTTTTTATAAGGACGTTCACTGGTCATTGCATCAAAAGCATCGACTACGGCAAGGATACGGCATTCAATTGGAATTTCGAAACCTTTTAAACCTAGCGGATATCCTTTGCCATCCCAACGTTCATGGTGCTTTAATATCAAGTCGGCAATCCCCTGCAGATCGCTAGATGCAGATGCAATGCGATGACCCTTTTCAGTATGTTTACGCATAATCTTCCATTCATCTTCATTTAAAGATCCTTTTTTGTAAAGGATATGATCTGGAATACCGACTTTCCCCAGATCATGAACTTTGGCAAGAAGCATCAACCGGCTAAATTTTTTAGGAGAAAGGTTTAATTTATGTCCGATCTCTTTACATTTTTCTTCTAATCTCCGGGCATGTCCGCCCGTAATGAAATCGCGCTCATCAAGGGCTACCATAAAAGAATCGATGATTTGAGATTTAGCACCAGCACCGGTCTGCATTTTGTCTAAATAAACAAGATCATCTGCTTCTCTATAAAGCTCCATCAAAGATGTTCTTTTGTCTTCCGCTGTTGCCAACCCTATGGACATACTTAATGGTAACGAATTATTGCTCAGATTATAGTTGTAAAAAGAGTTTTTTATCCTTTTTACGACTGATTCTCCCGTTATTCGATCAGTCTGCGGGAGAATCACCACAAATTCATCACCACCGATCCGGGCCAGGAGATCTTCACTGTACAGGTTGTTCTTAAATATATCAGCGCAGTCCAGTAACATTTTATCACCGTGTTCATGTCCAAGAGTATCATTAATCAGTTTAAGGCCATCCAAATCAGCGACAATAATAGTAACCGGGTAGGAGCTTTCAGTATTCATAGAGTTAAGCATGTCATCAAAATAAGGGCGGTTATAAAGGCCGGTGAGTTGATCTCGCATACTAAGGTATTTCAATTTTTCTTCATTACCTTTACGCGCAGTTATATCACTGGCCACCAGGACCAAACCGCTTACTTCACCACAATTATTACGCAGCGGTGAGATAGAAAGCTCAAGCACTATCTCTGATTTTTGTTTGTGCAAGCAACTATGTTCAAGTTTATAAAATGAGTTGCCTTCTATAACTTTTTTGCTGCACCTGGTAATTAATTGGTCACTTTGATCCAGAAAATTAACTACTTCCCTATCAAGGACCTCTTTTTCAGACCATCCTAAAAGATTTTCTGCAGCAGAACTCCAGCTCTTAATTCTTAAACCAGTATCTACAGAAATAACCGCTACCGGTAGAGTATGAACCAGTGTTCTGTAGAGTTCTTTAATTTCCTGTATATCCTTAATATATTTATTATGTTCCGTTACATCATAACCGGTTAAAACAAAAATAGCAGCTTCTTTATAGTTTTTCTCAAGAATATTGTATTCCCAGACAATTTCCCGTAAACTGCCATCCCGGTGAATCATTTGATTTTCAACTTTAACAGGCAAATTATCTTGATCAATTTCAGAAAAAAATGCTTTGTATAATTCAACTTCATCCGGATCGCAAAATACTTCCCAAAAATATTTACCTTTAGCCTCAGACAAATCAACGCCGCTGATCTTGCTGCAAACTTCATTATAACGAATAATGCTACCGGCCCAGTCAAGCAAGATTACCATACAATTTATAATATCACTTATTTCTACCATTAAGGAAAAGTCTTCCCGGAGGACAAGCTTCTGGTTGTCAGAATTCATTAGTTATGTCACCTTTTCCTCAGCAATTAAGTTCCTGTTGCGATATTATTATCAAGCACTTTAACAATTGTCAGATCTAAAGCTTGTTTTAAATCTAGATCGTATGGTTTTGGATGAGCAGCCAAATCCTGCCCTAATATATCCTGACAACCGGCCGGAGAGCATAGCCAGGCGTATTGCCCACAACAAAGCCACTCTCTCCGTTATTTAAACAAACATGGGTCCCAGCAGGATAAGCTGCAATATTTGAAATAAAATGACGTAATAGTTCAAGGTCAAACAGTTCTCCACCTCGGGACATTAACATCTCTACCGCCTGGTGAGTCTGATAAGCTTCGCGATTAGGTTTGTCGGAGGTAAGCGCATCAAAAACATCGGCTATCATTAACAAGTGAACCATCTTGTCAAGCTCGCTCCCTTTTAATCCCCCTGGGTAGCCCTGCCCTTGATTCCGTTCATGATGCTGCAAAATCATCTTCCCGGACTTAATATTAAACAACGAGCTCTTTTTAAAAAGCTCGTATCCATAAACCGGATGCTGCTTAACCATTTCGTATTCATCAATGGTCAAAGCATTATTTTTATCAATTATACTTTCGGGAATAGTAACCATTCCCAGATCATGCAGCAAAGCACCTAATGTTATTTTTTTAAGAGAAGCCTGATCGTAGCTATTCAATTTCACGGCCATCAATGAAGTTAAGACAGCACAATTTACAGAATGGGCAAACAAATAACCACCTATAGACCTTATATCAACCAATTGAACTATCAGATCCTTGTTCTCAAAAAGTTCCTCAAGAATTTCTAATACAAGTTCAATTATTGCCTGATCTTTAATATTGATTCCTTTATTGTTTTGGCTGGGAGAATCTACATCGCACATTATCTGGGCAACTAATGAGCGTCCTTCACTACGAACCTGGTCACTAACCGTATCTT
>PWEB01000053.1 GCA_003553305.1 Syntrophomonadaceae bacterium | reverse complement strand
CAGGGTCGGTATGCTCCAGGAGTCCAGGCGTGGAGCGGATGGCCGCAGATTCGCTATTATTACCAAGAGCGCCCTCTCTCTCGCTTATGTTAGAATTGACTATTAGATCAGAATGTGTATATTCCATATTAACCCCACAGACCAGCCAAGTTGGGAGTTTTTGAACCCTGGGAAGCTGCCACTTTCCAGGGTTCGTTTTTGCTGCGGGCAGCCTGCCCGCCTATATGTCAGGCGGCAGCTGCCCGCCTCTCTCTTTTTCTGATATGGCATTTTTTGTCCCTGTATGCCTTTTTAAGCCTCGTTGGCCTTAAAAATGACATAGGACTCAAGGGACAGTTTCCCGGCCTTGTCTTTGGCAATCAGCTGCATTAAAAGTACAAGCATATATACAACCTGGTCTTCTTTTGGGATCTTGGCGATTTTCGCCTGGTCAACCAGAAATTCACACAATGCAGCATAAATCCTGCTCTCTAAATCCTCTTTACTCTTGGCTTTTTCCATTAGAGTTCCCTCCCCTGAATGTAAGAAGTTGAAGAAAAGAAAAAAAACAATTTAATGGTGACTTTCTCCCATTTTTCCCGGATTGAATTTTGTGCTCCAGGGCATAAACCGTGGCCGGGAAAAATGGGAGAAAGTCACTTTATAAATTGACCCGCCCACCTCCCTTGGCACAAGAGCAAGCGCACAATGCATTTTTCAAAAGTTAAAAAGTGCATTAGCAATTTTCCTTGGAAGAAAGTTGTTCTTGGATAGCAAGTAAGATTTCTGAGAAGTTGAAGGAACAACAACCTCTTTCATTATCCCAAGCACTGCAAACAGTACCCAAGCACTGCAAATCCTCCCCGCTGATCCTGGTTAAAGCACAAATTTTTTCCATTTCCTCCAGCATTTTTTCCCCCTGGCTTAAATCTGGTCAATAATCCTAACTCCCACCGAGCGCATAAAAGGCAGTAGCCTTTCGAGTCCCAAAAAGGTAAAAGTCGGCTTTGATATTGTGCTGGAGTGCATAAACCTTAGGCCTCCTTATTACCTTTTTGGGATCGACCCTTGCTTTAAGAAAAGAGGGTTTCCAACCCCTTTTTAAGAGGAGGAAACGCGTCTATCATACACGAAGTCATAAACTTCCTTAGGATCAACCTTATGTTTTCTGATGAAAGCAACCAGGGAAACAATTCCCAGTTTTTCACTCATCTGGATGTCCTCCAGGCCCGATTGCAAGCAGGCCCGTATAAGACTTGATTTTGTAATTTTCAGCCTTTTGGCCAGTCTTTCCAGTTCCCGATGATCCTTTTCTGGAAGCCTACAAGATGCAACCGGATCTCTATTGTCTACTGTCATGATTTTAACCTCTCTTTTCTGCTTTGGTAAACTCCAGTATACCTAATGTCAAACTTTTTTTTCAGTAAGGTATGTCATTTTCCTGGAAAAGATCCAGGACAGCATCCAGGCCGCCGCCCTCGTAGGCCTCCAGGATGTGCGGCTGCAGCCACTCTTTTTTTCGGATTGCCGACCATGTCGGCCGTTCAAATACCAGGACTGTGACAGCGTCTTTCGGTTCTTGATCCACTATTTCCTGATCGGATATTTCAGGCACAAGCAAGCGCTCTTTCAGGCCTTTTGACCAGTACAGTTGACGCCTCCCGAAGAAGGCCCAGGCAAACTCCCGGAACAGACGGCCGAATCTGTCCCCCTGGTTTTCTGATTGTTCAAGCAGCTGAAAAGGCGTGCAGTTCTGCTTTTTGGCCTCTTTGGCCGGGCTGGACACTTCCCTGGCAATCGACCACTTTGACAAATACTGCCCAACTTTGTCTTTGTCGGCCTTGTAAGAGAGCTGGACGCCAATTTTCCACTTGGGAGCAGACAGGCCATTTTTGACACAATACCATTCCCAAAGGTTCCGAATTTCCGTCAGAAGTGGATGCAGATCCAGATCAGCCAGGGAACGGTCAAAGTATAGCAGTTCGTGACTGTGAGGATGGAAGCCGTTCGCCTCCCCCCAGGTGACCTCTAAGCCCCGGATGGCGCCAACAAATCCATACCTGGCAAGCAGTTCTTTATAACGCCTGGAGGACTTGAGCAGACGCAGACAACGAAGGAAAGCATTAAGATTATCCTGCAAGGGTTCATGGTTTTTGTGTGGGAATGTATAGGTGAGCATCAGACAATCCAGGCCCAGGCCCAGGGCATAATCCGTTGCCTGCTGGATCTCGCCCGCCCGGGTTCGCATGATCTTGTTCTGGCAAAGTGGACAAGTCCAATTAGAGGCGCAGCGCATAACGCCGGCAAAATAGGCCCGGTTATTTTCCTCTTTGTACCGGAGTTCCGGAGCAGCCTTTATTTTCCTGGTTACTCCGTCCAGGCCCGTCTGGTAAGTAGCTTTTCTGGCCAGCATACAATAGCAAACTTTCCAATTATTTCCTCTGGGTGTCTTTGTACCTTGAAGCTGGAGCTTGGATTTTCGCTTGATCTTGTAATCCGCCAGGCGGACCCTGTTGTGGTAGTCCAGAGGATCGACCCAGGTTTTCATTTCCCCGGTTTTCTGATCCCTGAATAGGTAGGTTACTTCCCCGGTCTCAGGGTCGGTATGCTCCAGGAGTCCAGGCGTGGAGCGGATGGCCGCAGATTCGCTATTATTACCAAGAGCGCCCTCTCTCTCGCTTATGTTAGAATTGACTATT
>PWEB01000188.1 GCA_003553305.1 Syntrophomonadaceae bacterium | reverse complement strand
TTGTCTACTGGCAAGCCTTTATCTTCCCAGTAATATTCTTGATCGGTAGACATAAACAAAAGCTCGCCGTCCCTGGTCCCTGTAGCCATATAATTACCACAGGACGATATTTTAGCCTGCTCTGGAGCAGCTGAAAAACTTAAATCCCAGCGCAGTCTTCGATCCTTATCCAATAGAGTTACTTTATCTTCAGCAGAACTGAAAAGTATCCCACTCAGGCCGTGATCAATGCTTAAATCATATATCTCCGCGCTGGTAAACCAGAGGTCGTATAATGTGCCACCCTCTTCTGCTTCCTGCGGCTCAATAGTTACACCGGCCTGTTCAGTCTGCGGCAATAATTGGATAGCAAATAGAAATACTCCGGCCAAGATAAACAGTCCGGCCAGGGCAATTATATAGTAAAAAGGTTCCATCCGTTTCAAAAAAACCCCCCCGAAGAATTAAACAAGAACACAATTATTCTAACATAATCTAAACTAAAAATGTTATTCTTCTTCAAAAACAGGCAGCGCAAAATAAAAACAGCTTCCCTTGCCCTCTTCACTTTCCACCCATACCCTGCCGGCATGCTTTGTAATGATTTCACTTACAATAGCCAGGCCAAGTCCGGTTCCGCCACATTCCCTGGAACGGTCCTTGTCAACCCGGTAAAACCTCTCGAATATATATTCCATATCTTCTCCAGGAATACCTCGGCCTGTATCTTCAACTTTTACAATCGCTTCTGTGCCTTCCTGGTACAGGTGCACAATAACCTTCCCGCCTGAAGCAGTATAGTTCAAAGCATTATCCAGCAGGTTAGCAATGACCTGGCGCAGCTGCATGGGCACTGCTTTTACTTTTAAACTATAATCCGGAACATCCGCGATTAGATCCAGTCCGGACCTGGCAAAACGCAGCTGATTTTCTTTGCTCATGTCACTGATCAAAGCATTCATGTTAACCGCTTCATATTCTATTTGATATTTTTCCAGCTTCGAGAGTTCGAGCAAATCATTAACAAGAGCAACCAGGCGATCCAGTTCACTGTCAATATCATCAACAAATTCTTTTTGCTCTTCCGGTTCCATATCATATTCTTTTAGAGACTTAATCAACAAGCTCATGGTGGTAAGTGGAGTCCTTACTTCATGAGCAACATCAGCAGCAAACTTCTTCAAATTATTCGTGTAGTAATTTAATCGCTTGGCCATAATGTTAAACTGCTCCGCCAGGCGACCTATTTCATCATGCGACCTAAATTCAATATGCTGATCAAGCTTGCCCTCTGACATTTTTCTTGCTGCCACTGTAAGTTCTTCAAGCGGATTAGTAAAGCGACGGGCCAGGGCTATAGAACCGCCACCTACTACGGCCATAGTTAAAACCGTAGCCAGGAAAAGGAATACCCGGATGTCGGCAAGCGTTTGCTCTACATCTTCCAAAGAAGTAGATAAAAAGATTGCCCCGATAACTGACCCATCCTCATCCCGGACCGGAATAGTCATCTGTATAATCTTATTATCTAGCCGTTCACTATATGCGGTGCTGCTGCTAACCTCACCATCTAAGGCTGCATATACATCGCTTTGCTCCAGGGACTGATTGAGAAGGCCCCCGACCCGCACCGAATCACCAACCACTACTCCTTCACCGTCAACAAAAACAACGCGTGAGCCAGCCTGGCGGCCTATATTTTCAGCAAGCGAACTCAACCGTACCGTATCGATTTGGCCGCGCATATGACCGACTAAAAACTCTGAAGCCAATTGCCCAGAGCGTTCCAGATGTTCCATCAAGTTGTTCATGTGGTAGCGTTCAAGAGTATTATAAAGAAAAAGGCTGATGATTAACATTACCGTCAGGATGATTGCCAAAAAGGTGGCAGTAAGGCGAAAGCGTAAACTGTAAAACCCTGGCATTAAAGCTCCTCCCTGATTTTATAGCCCGTGCCCCAAACAGTGATAATCAGGTTAGGATTGCCCGGATCTGCCTCAATCTTTTCTCTGAGGTGCCTGATATGCACATCTACAGTGCGCACATCGCCATAATAGTCATACCCCCAGACTTGTTCTAAGAGTTGCTCGCGTGAATAAACATTTCCAGCATTAATTGTCAGGAAACTAAGCAGGGCAAATTCTTTTGAAGTAAGGTTGACCTCTTTCCCGTCCAGACGAATCCGGTGCTGGAGGAGATCAATATGCAGTTCACCAATCTGGATTTGTTTTTTCGATTCTTCTTCATAAGCAGCACTACGTCTTAAAATGGCCTTGATTCTCGCTACAAGTTCTCTTGAGTTAAAAGGTTTGGTCAAATAATCATCGGCTCCGAGTTCCAGTCCAAGCACTTTGTCAATATCTTCGCTTCTTGCAGTTAGCATGATAATCGGCACTTCTAATTTCTTGCGGATGCTCCGGCAAACTTCAAACCCATCAATCTCGGGCAGCATTAAATCAAGAACAACGATATCGGGTTTCAAAGAAAAAACTTTCTGCAGGGCTTCTTCACCATCATAAGCTGCTTCAACCTGGAACCCTTCTTTTTGAAGATTAAAGGTTAGCGCCTTTACCAGTGTTTTTTCATCGTCTACGACTAACACTAATTCATTGCTCATTAATTGCAACCTCCGTTATCAACGTAGTTGTAAACTTCAGCAATCTGCTTAAAATCTTCCCATACAAATTTCTTTTTACCAGG
>PWEB01000191.1 GCA_003553305.1 Syntrophomonadaceae bacterium | reverse complement strand
TTTCTCATATTTTTCCCATGTATCAGTGTGGGGCTTGTATTTATACTCAATAATGGTCTCTTTATCGACATCATAATTGTTTTCTGTTTTTAGTTCGTTAACCCAAGTTCCATTATCCATTTCTTTTCTAATACTGCCTGTAATATAACCTCTATCATCATACTCATATGTTCTTTTCGTATGCTGCCACCTTGATTCTATTTCAAACGTGTATGTATTGTAATTAAAGAGAGCGGCATGTGCATTGGCCTGATCAAATATAAACGAAAAAATTATTCCGAAAGCAATTAAGCATATAAACTTATACGTTTTTTTTAAATTGTAGGCCGGTAAAAACATTGACATAATTTCTCCTTTTTTAAACTCTTTTGGTAATTCAGACGATTTGAAAAACATAAAATGTAACACCCGTAGCATATACTAACATCTTTGTTATGATAAAGACTAACCTTATCGAATAGTTTTGAACATTTCAACAGGAATCGAACAGGGACAACGAATCGTTATAGGACAGAGTTCGAAGGAATGGTCTGCAGAGTGAACATTCCGGCTATGTCCCGGCAGTATTGTGAATTTTGACCCGGAGCACATTGCCAGATTCAAGGTGCAAATTTACGGATTTCCGGTAATTCTTTCTGGGCTGTCATTTTAAGGTGCGATTCATGAGTTTAAAAGGGTCATAGTCCACATGGACATAGCCCTGCATCATAAAGACAAAATCAGAACTGTGCATTAAACGACGAATTCGAAGCGAAAAGCCGAAAAATTTCCATTGACGTCTATAGCTTTTTATGCAAACTGAAAAATACAGTAAAAACTAAAAAAAGCATGCCCTGCGCCGCAACTTGCTTTTGGTATATCTCTCCTTTTCTTTCTATCTCAAGGGCTAACCTGTCAACACAATATCCACGAACCTTTCTCATGAAATTTCAAGTTCATCATAATGTGGCGCCAACAACAGGAAAGTATGTCGCGGTGGATGACAGTTTTTATGTAAGCGCCTTGGAAAGGGCTCTCAAACGATATGGATACCCTGAAATTATCAAAATGGATCAGGGCACCCAGTATGCCGGGGGTTCTTTTATAGGGATAATGAAAGAATATGGCATCCGCATCAGCATGGTCGGCAAAGGCCGGGATGACCCCTGCCGAGGTTTACCGGTGAGATGCCTTGCAGGAGGCTGCATGGCCAGGCCGGAGGATGTCTGGCCGGGTCGCCCTCGCCTCGCTTCCGCTTCGTGTAGGATACGTTCAGCGAGGGCAACCCTACGCCGAGACGTAATACCTAAGATGAGGAGATAAACTGTATTGACTTATGGAACCACTATAGTTGCAATAGTTTTTGTTTGCATTGCTATTGCTATCTGCATTATCATAATCTATTTTATTTGGAATCTTATTTTATTTATTTCTCGGAAAATAAATCTATATAGAAAGAAAAAATTCTTACAAATGCTGTCGCATAAAGGAATAAAAACAAGTAATTTTAATCCTAAAAAATTCAATAAATTTGTCTTTAAATTAAACATTTATCCTTACGAAGTTAGTAGGCTCTTTTTGAGCTTGGATATGCCTGTGGAGGAAATTACAAGATTTTTGAAGCAATTAGACGTTGAATTTATTGCTAAATGCTTGAAGTATATGCCAATTGAAATGGCAGTATCAGTGGTAGCTAACCTGCCGACCGAGATGCATGAACATTTATTTAATCACATGTTTTCCAGGCAGAGAAATACGATACTTGCAAAACTTAGAAATGTAGAAGGCTATAAGTCGACGCATTACTGGAAAGCAAAGCCTCCTAAAAAATTAGAAGCAATTGGGGAAGAAAAAAAAGTAAAGCTAACCTGGAATGGTGTGGAAGGTGCAGAGGGCTATTATCTTTATTACGGCACCAGCAAGGATATCCAACCCGGTAAACTTGATAGTTATGACCACAAGATCAAACTGACTCATGCCACTTGGCATAAGGTGGAAAAGTTAAAAAATTACACAATTTATTATTTTATTCTTACCCATATGCAAGAGGTGTTGAAAGCTACCCCAGCAGTTTAGTCTTGGCTGTACCCCAAAAAAATAGAGTCCCTGATTTTACCAACTCCATTGGCATGGACTTTGTATATATCAAGCCCGGCACGTTTTTGATGGGTAGTCCCTCCGACGAGCCCGGCCGCTGGGGCGATGAAACCCAGCACCAGGTGACCCTTACCCAGGGGTATTACATGCAGACCACCCAGGTGACCCAAGGCCAGTGGGAGGCTGTGATGCGACTGAGGGGTACAACCCTTCGTATTTTTCCACAGGTGACCCAAGGCCAGTGGGAGGCTGTGATGGGGTACAACCCTTCGTATTTTTCCAACTGCGGAGATGATTGTCCTGTTGAGAGAGTATCCTGGAATGATGCTCAGGATTTTATAGCGGCGTTGAACCAGCGTGAAGGAACAACGCGTTATGCTTTGCCCACGGAGGCGCAGTGGGAGTATGCGGCGCGTGCAGGTAGCACCACTGCATTTGCCAACGGCCAGATAACGGAGACCGGTTGTGTCCTTCCGGCGGGCGTGCGCAGCGCAAAAAAAATGGCGCACCCGTGCTGACAGCATGGCCGCCAGTCAAAAGGACGCCGCATACAGCAATAGGGGTGCATTGCAGATTGTAATCAGGATTGTTATGCCGCGGCAGCCGCGAGCATTCAAGAA
>PWEB01000252.1 GCA_003553305.1 Syntrophomonadaceae bacterium | reverse complement strand
GGAGCGGCTTGCATATGTTAATTCGTGCTCTTTAAATCCAGACTGCGCAAGTAAATGAGCACTGGAAGAACTTGCAGAATTAATGCTGTTGCTAGGGCTAGATAATCCATACGATTCAGCTGCAGCCTGAACTGGCTCAGTGAAGCTTACTTCAACTTCTGGGTTATCCATTACTTCCAACGCTTCTTCGTTTATCTTTTCCCTAACACTGTAAATCATTTTATCCAGCTCATTCATTTGCTCCAAGACTCGCTGGGTTTCAACGGCCAGGGCATCAATCTCTTCTTGTTGAGCCCTGTTGATCTGACGAAGTTCAACGGTTTCTTGTGCTTCGGCTGCAGTTTTAAGGTAACAGTAGCCAAGTGCTCCAAAACCGAAAAATCCAAGCACCAATAAAGCTACGGCTGCCTGAATCATAAAAAGTGGAATCCTCAGGCTAAAAGTAGCTTCTTCAGTATGCGGTAAAATCATTATTGTGAAACAGCGCTTATTCTTATGCCATATCATAACAGTCCACATTATACATCATTTATGTTACAAGAATGTTACAAGGTGGTTGAAGAAAGTTGAGTTTGGAAGAATTATAATCCTGACGTTGTATCCGTGTCTATTAATGATCTGAATTTGTATGTTATAATACTACTGAATCTAGCAGGTAAAAGCATAAAGTATGCGGGGACATAGCTCAGGGGGAGAGCGCTTGATTCACATTCAAGAGGCCGTGGGTTCAAAACCCTCTGTCCCCACCACTGTAAATAAAGGGTTTTCGGGGAATTTTACTCCCGGAAACCCTTTATTTATGCTCCAATTACCGCAATGTCACTACCCCAAAATGCAGCACGACTATAGCTGAGCAGTAACGATAACCAGAAGTTCTCTTTTCCTTACGGGTTGCCGGGTGCTGTGATATAATGGTCGCGGATGCGGGGAAATATTTTCCGGAGCAAACCCTCTCGACCCTTAATCCTAAGGTGCTGCGCATTTTTGGTTGGACGTTTTATAGCGATTCTGCGAATACACATGTGCACTAAGTTTTGCAGGGGCCATTTTCAAACTAAACTTTGATAGAACTGGCTTGTCCGGGTTAGGTTAATAGAAGTAGTTAAATCCGCGGAATAATAAAAATGAGCAGTTCTAAAGGGGGTTGGCCTAGTTTTGGATGGAGCTTTTATAATTGTCTTAATAGGGTTATTAGTGATCAACCTGGCCCTAATTTCCTGGGCTATCATGGACATTATGCCTCGGAAGAATGTTAAATATTTACCGAAGATAGGATGGATTGTCTTTTTCACATTTATCATTTTCGGATCTGTGGTTTACCTTTTCGTTGGCCGGGGTGAAGATTAAGTATTGGATCATTTGCAAGCAGGATGATAATTGAATTAGCCTGAACGGAGAATCTTTAATCGGGCCGCGAATTATTTACAGCGGGGAAGCAATTCGCCAGGATAATGGTTACAGCGCTAAAAAGTGTGGCGCTGCATTTTATGCCCTGCGGAAATAAGGGGGGTTATGATCTGGAGAAATGAAGTTCAGACTGCCAGCGCACTGCACAAATTTAAAAGGAAAATCCCCTATTCGTGGGACTTGAACATCTACAGGGGCTGTGGCCATGGGTGGACGTTATGATCAGTTTGTGCCTTTAGATGCCTGGCGGACCTCCTGATAGCTTTGATTTTTTGGGGCGAAGTAGTTAGTGCCCCATACCCCGAGCAAAATAGCAGCAGTGCCGGTCAGGTGATACCAGAAAACGACCTCACCACGGAAAGTTACGCCTGCTGCGATGGCGACAACCGTAACCATGTTTGCAAAGACAGAGGCCTGACTTGCTCTGATTTTACTGAGGACATAGTTATACATAAAGAAGGCAGCAACCGAGGAAATGACACCAAGATAAATTACCGCTGTCCAGATTTCGGGCAGGGGGGCAAAATAGGCATCCATATTGCCGTCAGAGATGTGTTGGATCAGGGATATTGTATTAAATACCACTGCTCCAACGACCATCATTACCCAGGTTGTTCTTAAAGGTGGATGGTTGACCGATGCTTTTCGGGAGGCTATGTTAAAACCGGCTGCAGCTATTACTGCGAGCAGCAAGAATACTGTCCCCACCGGATTTACTCCGGCAATAGACTGGGCGTCCATATAAATAATAAATATTGCTCCGGTTACAGAGGCGAGTATAAAAAAAAGCTGGCATAGATTTGGGTACTCATGCAGGATGATAGCGGCGAGAATAGCAACAAATATTGGGATGATCGCGATCATCATCCCCGAATATGAAGAAGATGTCAGTAAAATCCCCGTTGTTTCAGTTGAAAAATACAGGATTGGTTGGAAAAGAGCCAGCGGCAGCAGATTCAGATAATCAGCAGGTTTTACTTTGATGTTGACAACACCAAGGACCCGCAGGATAAACATGGCGGTAACCGCTGTGGCAAAGCGCAGCCCGAGCAAGTGGAAGGGCGGCAGATGGTCTAATGCCCCGCTGGTAAACATAAAAGAAAAGCCCCAGGTCAAAGCAACACCTATTCCGGCTAAATAAGGCAAATAGTTAGTAATAGTGGCCAATGTTTTCAACCCTTTTCTTAAGACTATGCACTACTATACAACAAACCTTGTTTGCGGGAAAGGGTATTTTTAAAAAAAGATATCCCAAAGCTATGCTGAAGATTTTTCTAAGAAATTTCCTTTC
>PWEB01000141.1 GCA_003553305.1 Syntrophomonadaceae bacterium | reverse complement strand
ATCATTTAATTGCTATAGAAAAAAGGTAGCCCATATACATTGATTAGCAGTGCAAAAATATTAGCGGAAAGGTGAATTCGATGGGTGACACAAAGGAAGTTAATAATCGGGCGCGGGAGAGGCTTAAAGGTATCTGCAGGGTTTGCCCTGTTTGTAATGGTCGGTCTTGTCCCAGTGGAGTCCCCGGAATGGGCGGCAGAGGAAGCGGAACCGGTTTTCGAAGAAATCGGACTGCCCTTGATCGGGTGCTATTGAACTTACGGACAATACATGACGCCGGAGCCCCGGATACTGGTTATAACTTTTTTGGAACAAAGCTTTCCATGCCGGTAATGGTTGCACCGATGTGTGAAACAACCTATAATTTTTTAGGAAATGTTGATGATTATAGTTTTATTCATGCCCAGGTGGTCGGTGCTGAAGCTTCCGGAACATTTGCTTTTACCGGAGATTCCCCTGATCCCCCTCTTTATGGAATGGGATTGGAATTGATCCGGGAAAAAGCCGGCGGTAGGGGAGTCCCCATAATCAAACCCCGTGAAATAAAAGAAATTATCAGGTTAATAAAAGTGGCTGAAGAGAGTGGTGTGCTGGCGGTGGGTATTGATATTGATGCGGCCGGGTTTGATAATTTAAACCGGGCAGGTCAACCGGTCGGGCCTCTGTCAGTTCCGAAACTAAAGGAGATCATCGGGAGAACCAGTCTTCCGGTGATCCTCAAAGGGATTATGACCGCTGATGAAGCGGTAAAAGCTGTTCAGTGTGGAGCAGCAGGAATTGTGGTATCAAACCACGGGGGCCGCGCTTTGGATGCAACTCCTGGAACAGCGGAAGTCCTGCCGGAAATAGCCGCAGCGGTAACAGGGGAGATCAGAATATTTATAGACGGAGGAATTCGTTCCGGCGAAGATGTACTCAAATTGCTTGCCCTGGGTGCGGAAGCTGTATTAGTGGGCCGTCCTGTTGCTATCGCTGCAGTTGGAGGAGAGGACGAGGGTGTGGATTTATTGCTTAAACAATATCATAATGATCTTAAAAGGGCCATGTTGTTGACAGGATGCTCCGAACTATCGGCGATAGGTTCTCAGGTGATTAGAAAAACAGAATGGTAAACTATAGATGATTTATGCGGCAGTGAGTAATCTATATAACTGAGCTTTAACTGCACATTATAAATGTTATAATAGTAACTGAATACTGATAAGGGGTGACCAAGTGCACTTACAGTACGTTGAAAATCCAAAAATTACCGTTGATGAAGTTGCTGCTTTGAGAATAGCAGTTGCCTGGGATTCCCGCAAAGAAAAACTTGAAAAAACTATCGGTTCTACCTACCTGACGGTGGCTTGCTTTAACGGTAATAATTTGGTAGGCTTTGTAGATGTGATCAGTGATGGAGTAGATGATGCTTTTATCCGCAATTTGGTTGTTCACCCCGATTATCAAAAGCATGGAATTGCTCTACGTATGCTGCGGATGGCAGCTGAAAGAATTAAGAAGGATAAAATTAAAACAGCAAATGTTTTATTTGAACCGGAATTGACTGATCTTTATCGAAGAGCTGGTTTTAGAATTGTTAGCGGGGGTATGATTGATAATGAAGTTGAGGAGCTCTGATTCCTAATGAAAGTTGCATTTTTTTTGATTCCTAAGAATGAAGTGGTTTATTTAACTCCAAGCACCTCGATGCGACAGGCCATAGAAAGAATGGAACACCATAGCTATTCAGCGGTACCACTGGTAGATGAACAGGGCTACTATGCCGGGACTATTACTGAGGGTGATCTGCTATGGAAATTAAAAAATACCGTTGAACTAGATTTTAATGGGATGGAAAAAATTAAGCTTAAAGATATTGCTATCCACGCTAAAAACAAGCCGGTTCGTATCGATTCGCGGGTTGTTGATCTGCTGACTGCGGCCAGTGAGCAAAACTTTGTTCCGGTTGTAGATGATCAGGGGGTTTTTATCGGTATTGTGAGGCGTAGAGAAATTATTGAGTATTGCGCAGAGTTGATTCGGGAAAAAGAAGGATACAGGATCGAAAGGTAAAGGGGGCTTTAATATTGAGCTTGCAGTATCAGGATATGTCACAAAATGTTGGTTTGCCGGAACGGGTGAAAAACATGAAGCCTTTTCTGGCTATGGAGATCTTGGAGAAAGCCCAGGATTTGGAGTTTCGGGGGGCCGATATTATCCATATGGAAATTGGAGAACCCGGCGGAGAAACCCCTCCTGCTATTAAAGAAGCAGTAATTGAAGCAATTCGCAACAATGACACCTCTTATACACACAGCCTGGGCAAAGTTGAACTTAGAGATGAGATCGCCCGATATCACAAAAGAGTGTACGGAATTGAGGTTGGTCCGGAGGAGATCATTGTTACTTCAGGTTCTTCTGCTGCTATGCTCCTTGCCTTTTCGGTTTTAGTGGAGAGCGGAAATCAAATGATTATGCCGGATCCATATTATGCCTGTTATCCCAATTTTATAAATTATCTCGGGGCCAAGCCTCTTCCGGTCCCGGTCAGGGAAGAAGAGGCTTTCAAGTTACAGGCCCGGGATGTAAAAAAATATCTTAACCCTAATGTTAAGGGTATTCTTATTAACTCGCCGGCTAACCCTACCGGGGCTGTGCTGGGTGAAAAAGAACTAAAAGCTTTGGCTGCGCTTGGTCCGTTCATTATATCTGATGAGATTT
>PWEB01000013.1 GCA_003553305.1 Syntrophomonadaceae bacterium | reverse complement strand
TGATCATGCAGACTCTAAATCTGCGCAGCCGGGTGGAGCTCCCGGACTCCCCGCCAGTTTTTAATAAATAGTCAACGAAGACCGGTTTAAATTTCAGGGGGACATAATGGTAAAGTGGACTGTGATTCAAAAGCAAAGGTTGCAGGAGCTTGGTGCATCTGCGAAACAGCTGGCTAATTCTTTTAACAGCGAGCAGGAGCGCAACTCTGCTTACCAGAAAACAGAGCGTGATTTGGTCGACAAAGGAAAGGAAGCATTGCTAACTTACCGGCAAAATATAAAAAAGCCTGCTCTTTTAGACCTGGAAAGCCGACTGGCGCAAGCATTGATATCTGCCGGATTTGCCCAGGTCAGCACTCCAATTTTGCTCTCTAAGGGATTACTGGCTAAAATGACAATTACGGAAGACAAGCCCCTTTATAAGCAGGTATTTTGGGTTGATTCGTCTAAATGCCTGCGACCGATGCTTGCACCTAACCTATATTATATACTGAAGGATCTATTAAGGCTTTGGCCCAGTCCGGTCAGTATATTTGAAATAGGGCCCTGTTTTCGTAAAGATACTCAGGGTGGGAATCATCTGAAGGAGTTTACTATGCTTAACCTGGTTGAAATGGGTTTGCCTGAAAAAGACCGTTCAAACCGACTAAAAGAACTGGCTGAACTGGTAATGGATGCTGCCGGTTTAAAACACTACGATCTTGTAACAGAAATTTCAGATGTATATGGAGAGACAATTGACATAACAGCCGGTGAAATTGAGCTTGGTTCAGCCGCGATGGGACCGCATGTTCTGGACCAACAATGGGATATTAATGTTCCCTGGGTTGGTATTGGATTTGGCATGGAGAGATTAGTGATGGTTAAAGAGGGTTATAAAAACGTTCAGAAAGCTGGTAGAAGTCTTTCTTATATGCATGGAATCCGTCTAAACATATAATTTCAAAAGTCATCAGGATGTTTTACAGTACAGGGAGGCTCTTATGAGTAAACCGGACCGGAATGATCATTTAAACTTTATATTGGATAAAGCTCTTCGCCTGGATCACCTGGGAAAAGAAGAAGTGCTTTTTTTGCTTAGGATAGCAAACAAAGACGAAATTGAACAACTTTTCAATGCAGCCAGACAGATAAGATCCAGGTTTTTTTCAAACCGGGTATTTTTATACGGATTTATTTATTTTTCTACATATTGTCGCAATGACTGCACTTTTTGTTACTATCGGAAATCAAACCTGATAACCGGGCGCTACCGAAAAACCGCCGACCAGGTTATGGAAACAGCTCAAAAGCTTGCGGAGTCGGGAGTTCACTTGCTTGATCTGACCATGGGTGAAGATCCCCTTTATTATGATTCCGGTCAATTTGAAGGATTGTTAAATATCACTGAACTGGCTAAAGAAACTACGGGTTTGCCGGTGATGATATCTCCTGGTGCCATTCCCCGCGAGCTTCTAGATAAATTTAAAAATATCGGTGTTGATTGGTATGCATGTTACCAGGAGACGCATAGCCGTAAGCTTTATGAAACGCTGCGGCTGGAACAGGATTACGACAAGAGGTTAAATATAAAGAAACATGCCAGGGAATTAGGCCTCTTAATCGAAGAGGGCATACTAACCGGAATTGGTGAATCAACAGAAGATATCTATAATTCATTTGTGGCGATGAGACAGCTTGATGCAAATCAACTAAGAGTAATGAGCTTTGTTCCACAAAAGGGCACACCCCTTGAAGAATATCGGACGGTACATAGTGACTATGAGCTGCTTATTATAGCAGTATTGAGGCTGCTATTCCCCGATAAATTGATCCCCGCATCTCTTGATGTTGAAGGTATAAACGGTCTAGAAAGAAGGCTTAATGCAGGTGCTAATGTCGTCACATCAATCATTCCTTCAGAGGATGGTTTGCTCGGGGTTTCTCAGAGCACCTTAGACATCGAAGAAGGTGGCAGAACTATTCCCGGAATTGTTCCGGTGCTTGAACGGTGTGGTCTTCAGCCGGCAACGCTGCAGCAATACCTCGAATGGGTTGAAAGTGAAAAACATAATAGTAGTAATGATCTGTTAACTTTTGCTGATCAACGGCCTTGCTGAAAGCTTTAGCGGCCTGGTCTTGAACCAGGTAACTTTACCAGGCAGCAGAGCTGGAGACTGTCATGCCGGGCGGATACGATTAAATAAAAAGGAGGTTGAATGCCGGTATAAACCGGCAAAGACAACAATGATTATTATTGGTGAATTAATAAACTCAACCCGTAAGGCTATTAAGAAAGCAATTGATGAGCAGGACGTTAAGTACATCCAGGATCTTGCTCTAAAACAGGAAGAAGCGGGAGCAGACTATATCGATGTTAACGCAGGTGCATATGTCCACGATGAAGCAAAACATCTCGTCTGGCTGATAGAAAAAGTGCAGGAAGTTGTCAGCAAACCGCTGGCCCTGGACAGCCCTGATCCGAAAGCCCTTGAGGCAGCCCTTAAAGTCCACAAGGGCACTCCGATGATTAACTCGATCAGCCTTGAGAAAGAACGTTACAATGCTTTGGTCCCCCTTGTAAAGAAAGCGGGAACTCCTGTTGTTGCTCTTTGTATGAGCGACGAAGGGATGCCTGAAACAGCAGATGATCGGCTTGAAGTTGCAAAAGTGCTCCTGGATGATCTGGACAAAGATGGCATTGATTTAACCAAGGTATTCC
>PWEB01000170.1 GCA_003553305.1 Syntrophomonadaceae bacterium | reverse complement strand
GATCGATTATTTCTTCCAACAGGTAAGTAGTATAGACCCGCGCGATAAATAAAGTATGGCTTTCCAGCTTAAGGGTGTGCTCCACTTTGCATTCCATACTGATCGGACACTCTTCGATCATAGGGGCATATTTAAGGGTGCCCATAAATGCAGTAAGGTTGTAGTGCTCAAACTTATCAATATCCTTTCCGCTTAAAGTGCCGCAACCGTCTGTTAGATCAACCTGTTCGGTAGTGGGAAGATTAACGGTAAACTCACCGGAGTCACGTACAAGGTCATGCGAATAGCGGTTAGGTCTGATGGACACGGAAATCATGGGTGGAGAAGAATTAACTACACCGACCCAGGCCAGGGTGATAATATTCTTTTCAGATTCATTGCCACAGCCAATTAAAGCCGGGGGAACTGGTCCCAGGGCAAGTTGGGCCGGTTTTTGAAGCTTAGTCATGAACTATTCCTCCTTTGAATTATATATTTTTCGCCTTCGCAGGCCAATTCAGCTTCAGGATAATATTTTTTTGCTTCAACCAGTGAAACAGCCTGATCTTTTTCCGGATGGTGATGGGTTAACAAGAGTCTTTTCGCTCCTGCCCCGGCAGCCAGCTTAGCGGCCTGGGAGGCGCTCAGGTGGTTAGGTAAACCTTTTTGTAAATCCTGGTCCTGGTAATTAGCTTCGCAAAGAAAAAGATCTGCATCACCGGCCAGCTTCTCCAGGCTGCGGTTATATTCTGTGTCTCCGGAATAGACAAGTGTTCCTTCTCTAGAATTTATCCGCAAAGCCATAGAAGGAATCGCATGCAGGCCAAGCCTGTTTTGAATTGAAAACGGCCCAATCTGCAGACTGACCCCTTCCTGCAGGGCTTTTACCTCGTAACAATCCTTATAGGGGAGACGGTCAAATTCTGAAACCGGTTCAGTGGGGGCATAAAGTTGAAGCGGCTTGCTGCGCAAACCTTCTTTTAAAGCTATGACTAATCCGTAGCGCATAATCATGATATCTGAAACGTGATCGGGATGAAGATGAGATAGAATGACTGCATCCAGCTTTTGATAATCCAAATGCTCCTGCAGGCGACTTAAAACACCGTTACCGCAGTCGATTAAGAGATTAAAGTCACTTTCTTGCAGCAAGTAGCCAGAACAGGCCCCTCCGCCCGGAGGAAAAGGACCGTAACATCCTAAAACAGTTAACTTCAAAATAAACACTCCGCCCTTTGTAGTTAATAATAACGCTCAGATTTTGAATTAATCTCTTTTTAAGCTTATCATATGTGCTCAAAATCAGCATTACCTGATCTATCTTTTTTTACACTATCCGCTGATCGAAAACTCCCTGACCTTGCCACAGCTAATCTTTTCTTTCAGAGCCTCTTTTACTTCACTTTTAGCGCTAAAATAGATGATCTGCCAACCGGAATCGCTAATTTCTGCCAGCATCTCAAGCAGGATTGTCAGTCGATTATAATCAGCTTTAATAAAGGGATCATCGAGTATAAAGAAACCTTTTCCACCTTCAAGCAATTTTTCACCCAGGGCCATCCTGATTGAAAAGTAGAGTTGATCGTAAGCTCCGCCGGACAATTGTGATGCGTCGAGCTCGTTTCCATCAGCGCAGATCACTTTAATTTGGGTGCTGCTACTGTCAAATATCACTTCCCGATAGCGACCAGAAGTTATTTTACTGAAATGTTTGCTAACCGGACTGGCAGCTCCAAAAAGAGCAGTTACTTTTTGTTCCTCTTCTGCGGATAATTGATCAAACACTTCAAGCGCTGTTAAGGCGCACTTTCTCTTATCTTCCCGGACCTTAATCCAGTGTTCAATTCTTTTATAGGCATTTTCCAAATCAACAGTAGTCTGGCAGGGCAGATAGCTATCGTTTGCGGAACTGAGCAATTCATTGATATCTTTTTCGAGATCGCGCAGCTGCTCAGTGCGCTCCTTTAGATTCTCAGCTAATTCCTGCCTGGTATTCTCCAGACTGTCAACTTGATCCCGAAGCCTGGGAACGACCGTTTCGTCGTATTTCAGATCCACTGCTTCATGCGCATAAATCTTCAAACTTTTAACCTGGTCATGCCAATAATCTAATATCGCATCTTCGGAAGACAGGTCACCAGGTTTCTCTAGATCTCTTTCGAGAATGCTTTTTTGTTTCTCAATCTCACTTATTAAATCTTGTTTCCTTTTCAGGGCAATTCTGTAATGATCGAGTGTGTCCTTCGAAGTCTCCTGCCTGATCCTGTCAATCTTATTTTTTTCGTCCCTGATCTTAAACTGCCTTTCAATAAATTCATCTTTAAGACGGTTTTCCTCTTTTTGCTGCCATTCTAAATCTCTTTCTGCTTCTCTTTCTGATTCAGCACTGACTTCAAATGCCTTGTCTAAACGACCAGCAGCAGCCCGGACAGCATGAATATCTTCAGCAGGAATTTCTCTTTTCTCAGCTTCAGTACATACTTTAGCTTCGATTTCAGTCAAGGCTCTCTTCTTACGAAGAAAGTTAAAATAAAACCAGCTAAATGTTAAGGTGAAGACGAATGATCCGGCAAGGAAGATCAATAGCCACCAGGAAGGCTGCCTGATTGATCCGACCATAGAAATAAGAAAGATCAGGATTGAGGTGACACCGGCCATCCTGAAATACTGATTGTCCAACAGGGCTTTCTCCCCCTGTATTGAAGAGTATTTTTGATCATATTC
>PWEB01000262.1 GCA_003553305.1 Syntrophomonadaceae bacterium | reverse complement strand
CGGCTCAAGCAAAGGCTCCTGAACAAATGACCGTGCAGGGGCAGCTTCTCTACATGCTCGAAACCGTGGCCGAGGCCATCGGGGACGATCTGCGCGATCGCCTTGTGTTTGTCGGCGGATGATCGCGGCACGCCAGCCCGAGATGCGGTTTGTGGCGCCGAAGACGACCGATCAGCAGGCGAAGGCAATACTTTTCCGGGGACGTGAGCGGCTTGTCCATCAGCGCACGGAACTGGTGAACGCGCTGCGGGCCGTCCTCTACGAATACGGGCACGTGTTCCCCGTCGGTTTCTGCCACGTGAAGCGCATCGCGGCTGTGGTGGAGGATCCTGGCTGCGACCTGCCCGCCCTTGTCATCGCGGAGTGCCAGGACGTGCTGGCGCAGATTGCTGAGAAAACAGAGAGGATCGAAGCGAAGACTAAAGCCCTGAAGGCGCTCGCGGCCGAGACAAATACCGCACGGCGGCTGCAGACGATGCCGGGTGTCGGCCCCCTTACGGCTCTGGCGGTCGAGGCCTTCGCTCCTGACATGGCGCATTTCAAATCCGGTAGGGATTTTGCCGCTTGGCTGGGGCTTGTGCCGCGCCAGCACTCGACCGGTGGCAAGGCACGGCTGGGACGGATATCCAAAGCCGGCCAGTCCGACATCCGGCGGCTCTTGATCATCGGGGCGATGACGCGGATTATGGGTCGCGCGCGCCACAGGGTGCCCGCCGAGAGCTGGATCGGGCGGAAGCTCGCGAGCAAGCCGAAGATGCTGGTCGGGATCGCGCTGGCCAACAAGATGGCCCGCCAAATCTGGGCGATGCTGATGAAGAACGAGGATTACCGAGATCCGGCGCTGGCGGCGGCATGAGTGTCATGTCGTAATCACCAGTGTCGGTGCCAAGGGGAGTGTGAGAAGCCGATGACCTGAATGGGCGCAATGATCGAACAGATCGGGATGAGGAAAACCAGTATCCGTCTTGGAGCTCAAAACTCGAGATCAAGTTTTGGACCTCATCCGCAGATCACCATATCGGCCCGGGGCATCTGAAAGCGCCGCACATGAAGGCCTGAAAGAAGACCGCACTCGATCACACGCCAATACGGTTAAAGGACTCTTGCATCGCGGGCGGCAACCAAAGAAGACGGATACTCATGGCGCATGTCGATGATCTCGACCAGCCGCGCACGAAACAAATCGTCTTGCTCTGGCCCTTTCGGTTTCGCCTTCATCGCCCACCCCGAAATTGCAAGGTTTCGGCTGAAATCATACAAAACACTGCAATCAAAGGCGACAGAAAGCGCACATTTCACGCACAAAATCAACGTGTTGGGATTTGTTCAGGGCGAACTTCGTAAGAGACATTTAAAAAAACTAGGCGCAGCGCTCAAAGCGCATTTTGCCATGGGAGACATCGTTTAGGTTCAGCGAGTGAGAGGTGTCTGGCGCTTTCAGCCGAGGAAATCGGTAAGACTACACCCTGCACTTCGCGCAATTTCATAGCGTGCACGCATTTGAGATAGCAACGTCGGGTTACGAAAGGTTGCGTAGCCACCCATTCCATAGAGAATGATCATTTCGCCCACCATTGCAGAGCAAGACAATCCAGAACTTTCGAAATCTGTTACCATCGTTTTGATGCCGACTGGCATATCTGTTTCCATATTCAATAAGGCAAGGCGTTGCTGGGCCACATCTGCTAGACTCAGTGTCTGATATCTGCCCTGACGCTTTAGAATTGTTGTTAAAATATGTGTATCGAGCAGTATCAGCCCTTTTGTCTGTGGCCGTTTGCTGAGAGAATTGCGTAGTGGTCTTAATTTTTCAAAGTAATCATCAATGTCAATACTGTCGGACATTTCTGCGGTCAAGACGGCGCGTGTCTTCGCAATTTCAGGGATAGAGCTGGGCGCATAAACAAACGAGGTAAATTGTGCGAGACGCAATAATGGTAGGTAGACATCGTCTATCGATGACACTCTACCTGTATGAAACATACCATTTATCGGGAAAGCCGCTTCAGAAATCTGTGGTCCTGTCCCCAGCTCTTCAAGCAACACAGTTCGCAATCTTTTGATCTGTGTATCACCACAGCCGGGAAGGCCCCTGCATTCAGTCAGAAACGTCTCGAGACCAAACCGATTTTCGATTAAGCTGCCGAGCGTCGTTCGTTCAAGAAGTGGATGAGTACGAACCGCCTCGCGTAACCGCAAATCTGGGTATGATAGGTTGAACAGTTGCGCGACTGACCAATCCCAGCGTTCAATATTGTTGTGTTTTAGACTCTTATTATTTTCCCGGAACGCAATCCGCCTCTGTCTTACATGAGCATCAATTTTTGTAAGCTTGCTGCTGACCAACTATCTATACCCGTAAGTGCGCATTATGACGAAAAGATTACACATACACTTCACGCATTACAATCAAAAAGCGAACAGAGTGAGGTCGCTTTTAGGCTACAGACTGTAGAAATTCGCTTTCTTTTGTGCATAGGATCGAGGCAAGACAGACGATTTCGACCAGCTCAAGGATGATCTGGCCGTAACTGCCAGTGAATCCACTTGGCATGACATTCTGGAAGCGCGATCCCTGAAGCTGCAAAATCGCCTCGGTCCCTTGCTGAGGGCGCTCATCTTCATGCCATCCAGTCGGGCGGCAGCGCTGCTGGAGGCGATTGATCACTTCAGAAACGATGGGGATTTGTCCGCCAACCACGCGCCAATGGGTTTTCTCGACGCTGAACAGAGG
>PWEB01000003.1 GCA_003553305.1 Syntrophomonadaceae bacterium | reverse complement strand
GGAGGAACTGATCTAACCTTCCGTTATGACAATGACTTTCACCCCAATCAGCGCACCGCATTCTTAACGGCTAACTTGTTTTACGCTGCATTCTTTGGTGAGAGCACTGAAGGTTTTAATTTTGATACAGTTATTGAAACAAAGACTACTGGAGAATCACCAAACTTGTTAGATCCGGATTCGAATCCTGCTAAGCTAGTCTTTCAGGGTGAGGAAAAGAGTTATTTACAGCAGATGGCTTTTAGTGCTGCAATGGAGTTCAAACAGCTTCTTGAGCAGGCAAAAAAATCTCAGTAGAAGATAGAAATCTTTTAGACTCTTTGCCAGTGAATTTCCTAATTGCTTATCATATAGAGTTATACTCAACTTTCAATTTTAAGCCTAATTCATTGAAGTTATTGGGATTTAGTCGAAAAAAACACCTTGAAATATAGCAAAACATTCCCTCTTAGTTATTTACAGAGGATGATAGATGCTGAAAAAGAAGAAGAGGAAGCAGAGGTTGGTGAAAATTAAAAGGAAATTATGGGGTTGTTGGGGGGGACATGTATAATCCTAATTTCATAGTATATAGTCACTATGATTAGCATGCCACTGTTTAGCTCCTGCCGGACTCTCAACCAATTCCCACTCATATTCAAATAACATTTCAAAGTAATAATTATCCCATTTATAAGGTTCTGGTGTCCAGGCACCTTCTATTCCACTTGTAGTTGTATGTTCTCCTTTACCAGTTTTAAATTCATTATTCCAGCCAAGACCCTGTTCCTCAATTGGAGCAGCTTCTGGCTCCGGTCCCAGTAATGATGGATCTCCTGCACCATGACACTTGCCAAAGGTGTGCCCACCGGCAATCAGGGCTACAGTTTCTTCATCATTCATTCCCATACGGGCAAAGGTTTCTCTAACAGCTTCACCTGAAGCTTCAGGATCAGGTTTACCATCCGGCCCCTCTGGATTAACATAAATTAGTCCCATATGAGTGGCAGCAAGAGGTTCTTCTAAATCACGTCCACCACTATATCTTTCGTTGTCAAGCCACTCATTTTCTTTTCCCCAGTATATATCTTCCTCAGGTTCATAGATATCTTCACGACCTCCACCAAATCCGATTGGTTCAAAACCCATTGATTCCAGAGCACAGTTACCGGCAAGTATCATCAGATCAGCCCAGGATATTTTTTTTCCATATTTTTGTTTAATTGGCCATAAGAGTCTTCTGGCTTTATCCAGATTAGCATTATCCGGCCAACTGTTAAGTGGAGCTAACCGCTGATTGCCTGTACCTCCACCTCCGCGACCATCAAACATACGATAGGTCCCAGCGCTATGCCAGGCCATGCGAATAAATAATCCCCCATAATGACCCCAGTCAGCTGGCCACCATTCCTTCGAGTCTGTCATTAAATCATGTAGATCTTTTTTTAAAGCTTTTAAATCCAGTTTCTTAAATTCTTCTTCATAATTAAAATCAGAATTCATGGGATTAGATTTCTCAGTATGCTGGTGAAGAATATCAAGGTTTAACCTGTCTGGCCACCAATCAAGATTTGTTGGTCCACTCTTAGCCTGACTCTCAGCTGTTGCTCCTGTTACCGGACATTTTCTTTCTTTACTCATATAATTGCCTCCTTAAGATAATATTATTTTAACCTGATATTTAACTTTACTCTTTATCCATACCCTGGCATTTTCTTTTCCAGATTATTTATAAAATATTCAAAATCATTATACTCCATTTCTTCCAGAAATAATTTCACATCTATCAAATGTCTTCCTATATAATGAAACCTATTTCCCTCAACAATCTCAAAATTAAGTTTGCCCGACCTTTCATATCTAACAGGTATTTTAACCCTATTATATCGTTTTCTTAACAATATTTTTTCGGAATTTTATTTATTAATAGATTTTGCAACTTTATAAATTCTTTTCCCCAGTCTAACGGCCATCTTCAATTCATCTTCTACAGGAGTACGACTCCCATCTGCTCCGGCAACTGTGGAAGCTCCATAAGGAGAACCTCCTTTTGCTTCTGCAGGGAATAATTCCGGATTTTCCCCATATGGTAATCCAACATAAATCATACCCAGATGAATCATTGGTATCAGGGAAGTTATTATAGTAGTTTCCTGTCCTCCATGCATGGTATTGGTACTGGTCATAATTCCAGTTACAACATCTTCCAACTTCCCTTCCTGCCATAATCCTCCTGCCTGATCAATAAATTGTTTTATCTGGGCAGGCATATTACCGAATCGAGTAGGTATACCCCAGAGAATACCATCAGCCCATTTTAAATCTTTTAAACTGGCTTCAGGTACATCTTCCTGTAATTCCTGAGCATTAACATATGCCTCCTGACCGGACATGTTCTCTTTTGCAGACTCAAACTCAGGAACTTTAACCATTTTAATCCTGACCTCATCAATTCCTTTCATTTCTTCTTTAACAGTACTGGTCATTTTAAAAATATGACCATAAGCACTATAATAAACTATTAATAAATTAACCATCTTTTTTTCTCCTTTCTTTAATATAAAAGCCTCCACAAATTTTATTTAAAATATCTAAAGAAAAATTCACCTGCATCTTTAGTTTGATAAGATGAAAATACCGATAGCTTTTAAATCTGCTCGATAAACCTTATTATCTTTTGTAAGTACTTCAATAAATTCAATATGATGATTAATTTAATCTGTCTGCAGTTTATTTATAATTTCTCAAGTGCTACTCT
>PWEB01000001.1 GCA_003553305.1 Syntrophomonadaceae bacterium | reverse complement strand
GCCAGAGCTGATCGTTCATCCCGGCCTTAATAATTTCATTTCTAAAAATTGCATCAGCCTGCTGCAAAAGATCTAGTTTTTCAGCTGAAACCGCACCAATAATGCGCACTGCCAGTCCCGGGCCCGGGAAAGGCTGCCTCTTTAAAATCGTATCAGGTAAGCCCAGTTCGGCCCCGACCAGGCGTACTTCGTCCTTGAAAAGCTCACGGATCGGTTCGATCAGCTCAAAACCAAGTTCTTCAGGAAGACCGCCGACATTGTGATGAGATTTAATCACCGCAGAACCTTGCACAGAACCGCTTTCAATAACATCAGGATAAATTGTGCCCTGGGCAAGATAGGCAATATCACCCATCGAAAGGGCTTTTTCCTTAAAGACTGCGATAAATTCATTGCCGATAATGCGCCGTTTTTCTTCCGGATCACTTACTCCATCTAAGCGCTCTAAAAATCTATCTGCTGCATCGACATGGATAAACTGTCCCTGTAAACCTTCCCGGTAAAGCCTGGCCACCTCTGCCGCCTCATCAAGCCTTAAAAGGCCGTGATCAACAAAGATAAAAATTGCCCTGTTCCCGAGCGCCTTATCTAGTAGAAAAGCGACTACCGAGGAGTCAACCCCCCCGCTTAAGGCACAAACCACTTTTTGATCTTCGCCTACTATTTTACGAATCTTGGCTACGCCATCATCTATAAAACTGCGCACGGTCCAGGTTTCACTGCATCCGCATACTCTATAAAGGAAGTTCTTGAGAACGTTTTTACCTCCGGGAGTATGAACTACTTCGGGATGAAACTGCAGGCCATAGATCTTTCGCCGCTGGTCGCCGATGGCGGCCACTGTCTTATTTTCAGAGCGGGCCAGGACATTAAAACCCGGCGGAGGTTTTATGACTTCATCCTGATGGCTCATCCAGCCGCAGCAAAAATTCAGATCACTGAAAGAATCGTCTTTAAAAAGAGGTTCAGTTTCTTCTATGCTAAAAGAAGTGCGCCCAAATTCCGAACGACTGCCTTTTTTAACTTCTCCGCCCAGATCACCGGCTAAAAGATGCATCCCGTAGCAAATACCAAGGATAGGGATACCTCCCTCATAAATCGCCTGGTCACAACGCGGGGCATTCTCCTCATAAATACTGGCCGGGCTGCCGGAAAATATTATCCCGGCCGGATTAAAACTTCGGATTCTTTCCCAGGAAGCATTATAGGGAAGCATTTCACAATAAACCCCTGCCTCTCTTATTCTGCGGGCAATCAGCATGCTGTACTGCCCTCCAAAATCGAGCAAGACTACTTTTTCACTTAAACTTCCTGTATTGTCTTCCAGAAAATGCCCCATATCAACTCACCTTTCCTCTCGTTTTTCCAAGTTTCGGGTAAAGCCCGGTAAAGCAAGCGCTGCATAATTTATGCTGCTCTTTTCCGACAGCACTGTATAAATCGCTCAGTTCAGCAAAAGTTATCGAATCTGCTCCGATTTCCGCCGCCAGATAGTTTAAATCAGAGTCCAAGGCAGCCAGATCCCGGGCTAAAGGAATATCAATACCGTAATAGCAGGGGTGCTTATACGGTGGTGAAGCAATGCAGAGGTGAACTTCAGCAGCACCGGCTTTTCGCAGCAGCGCAGCGAGCACGCGGGCGGTTGTTCCCCGCACCAGAGAGTCATCTACTATAGCCACTCTCCTGTCCCTGATTAGATCTTTAACCGGATTAAATTTAAGGCGCACAGCCATTTCTCTTTCATCCTGCGTAGGTTCGATAAATGTCCGCCCCAGGTAGGAATTACGGTGGATCGCCCACTCCATGGGTAAATTTAAGCTTTCAGCAAGCCCGATAGCTGCACTGACCCCTGAGTCAGGAGAAGGTATAACCATATCAAGTCCGGCAGTGATCCGCCTGGCCAACAATGAACCGACTTTCTTGCGAAACCCATAAACGCTTTGCCCTCCGAGAATACTATCGGGCCGGGAAAAATAGACATGCTCAAAAATGCAAAGCGATGATTCACTGTCTGAACCCTGTTTGTATGAACTAAGACCCTTCGGGCCAGCCGTTACGATTTCTCCGGGCTCAACTTCCCTTATAAAAGAAGCGCCTACCGTATCGAGGGCAGCTGTTTCTGAAGCAAAAATAAAGGCTTCCCCCAAACAGCCGATCATGAGAGGCCGGAAACCATTCGGATCACGAAACGCAACCAGTTGCTCTTCGTCTAATATAACAGCTGAATAGGCCCCTTCAATAATATTCATCGCATTTTGAACAGCGCTGACCAAACCGCGCCTTTTGAAACGGGACAGGTAGCTCAATAAAATTTCTGTATCGGAAGTTGTGTGAAAGATATGCCCTTCGCCGAGCAGTTTATTGTGTAGACGCCTGGTGTTGGTCAGATTGCCGTTGTGTGCAAGGGCAATCCCGCTTTGATCAGCTGAGCGGGCCACCAGGGGCTGGGCATTAACTGCAAAACTTGAACCGCTAGTCGAGTAACGGACATGGCCTAGAATCGTCTTTGGCTCAATTGCAAAAAGGGTATCGCGAGGGAAAACATGATCGACTAAGCCCATGCCTTTAATATGATTTATACCTTGTTCACAATTAAAGGCCATCCCGGCGCTTTCCTGACCTCGATGCTGCAGGGCAAGCAAACCAAGGTAAGTGATCAGGGCAGCGTTGTCGGGACCCTGATAATTGTAAATGGCAAAAACACCACACTTATCCTGAGGCCGCCAGCCATTTGAATAAT
>PWEB01000182.1 GCA_003553305.1 Syntrophomonadaceae bacterium | reverse complement strand
GTCAACCGCTGGACCGGTATCCCGGTCAGCCGTCTGCTCGAAGGAGAGCGCGACAAACTGGTCCGCTTAGATGATATTCTCCACGAGCGGGTCATCGGGCAGGATGAAGCAGTCAGCGCTGTGGCAGATGCTGTGATCAGGGCCCGCAGCGGCATAAAAGATCCAAACCGGCCAGTAGGAAGCTTTATGTTCCTCGGACCGACCGGAGTGGGCAAAACCGAATTAGCCCGCACTCTGTCCGAAGCCTTATTCGATGATGAAAGGAATATGATTCGTCTGGACATGTCCGAGTATATGGAAAAACATACGGTAGCCCGCCTGATCGGCGCTCCGCCGGGTTATGTCGGTTATGAAGAAGGCGGCCAACTAACCGAAGCAGTGAGGCGCAAACCTTACAGCGTGGTCCTCTTCGATGAAGTGGAAAAAGCTCACCACGATGTATTTAATGCTATGCTGCAGATTTTAGACGACGGCCGGCTGACCGACGGCAAGGGTCGGACCATTGATTTCAGGAATACAATCCTGATCATGACCTCAAATATCGGCAGCCAGGAGATTATTTCCTTTCACGAAAAAGGCGGAGATTACGAGCAAATGAAAAGCACTGTTTTAAGTTTGCTACGGCAAAATTTCCGCCCGGAATTTTTAAACCGTCTCGACGAAACAATCGTCTTCAGGGCTTTGGAAAGAAACCAGGTTCACCGAATTGCCGACCTGCTCTTAGAAAGGCTGGCCTTTCGGTTGGCCAGCACAGCCACACTGCATCTAGAGTGGGAAGAAGAAGCAGTCAGTTACCTGGCTGAAAAGGGCTATGATCCGGCTTTTGGAGCAAGGCCGTTAAAACGGGTCATTCAAAATGAAGTTGAAACCCCGCTTTCACGCCTCATCATTGCCGGTGAAGTTACCACTGATAAAACAATCATCATCAGCAAGGGTGAACAAGGATTGGAGTTTAAACAGGCTGACGCGGCAGAACATGAAAAACGGGAAAACCAGGAGCACCGGGAAGATGAGCAGGACAAACCAGCCGGAGAGGCCGGAGAAGCTGAACGAATCTAAGGTTAATCCAGGCTAAAAGGCAGGAACCAAAAAACGAAACCAACTATCTTCAAATAACTCTTTAAAAAAATAGGCAACAATCTTTAGATCAAGGGGCATACCACTTAAAAAAGGAAGGCCCCTTGATTATTTATAAAATCATATGCTCACTAACAGGCCCACAATTTACTGCTGCAAACTCTCCTCTACTCCGGCAATAAAATCTTTGCCGGCCCGGTAAACTTCGGCAAGCGCTTCTGGATCGCCTAAAATGGCTCCCTTTTCGTCATACCCGCGAAAAGATAGGCTGCCGGCAAACTTGTAGTTAATATTAGTAAAGAAAACCTTGATTATTTCAATGGCATTCTCACAATAGCGTTCCCGTTTCAAGGCCCCGACACAGATGAAAAAGCCCTGGCGCTTAGGGGTATCAGGAACAAAAGGTTTTTTTAAGTTAAACTTGGCATGCCACCAGCACTGAAAGCGATCAATAAACATCTTCAGCTGAGCATTAAGAGAACCAAAAGTCACTGGACTGGCCATGACCAGGGCATCCGCATCACTCATTTTCGGGTAAACATCCTGCATGTCGTCCTTTACAATACAGCGTCCATCTTTCGAGCAGGCATCGCAGGCCTGGCAGGGCTTAAATTGCATGCTATTAACGCGCAGCATATCAACCTGCCATCCCGCATCTTCCGCCCCACGGCAAAACTCTTTCAAAAGAGTTTCGCTGTTACCATTTTTGCGTGGACTGGGTGCGACTGCCAACAATGTTTTCATCAGTCATCACTTCCTTCTCTATATTTTTAGGAGAACCATGGAATCTATTGTTTTATCTTTTTAAGTAGGTTAACATATAGAAGAAGAAATGGGAATAGAAATTCTTTTGCTAATAGGAAGTGTTAGTGATGAGAAGTAAAAATCAATATACCAGCAATGCGAAACCGGCAAAGAAAAAATCAACAGCTCGCTTTTTAATAATTCTTTTTTTACTGGCTGCTGCAGCAGTGCTTGCTGTGTTTAGCGTAAGCCAGTACCTTGCAGTCCAAGCCCTTCAGGACAACCTGGATTCACTGGAAGAAAAATTTGAAGAAGTAGAACAAGAAAAAACAAAATTAGAAGAACAGTATGAAGAAATCTATGAGGAAAATGAAAAGCTGCGCGAAGAGAATAAACTGATGCGCTCCGAAACTATCATTAATCACGGGAACCGTGAAACCAATAAGGTAGCGATTACCATTGATGACGGAGCAGGAGAGGAGTTGACCCAACGGGCACTTGACATCTTCAAAGAACATGACATGCAGGCAACCCTTTTCCCTAAAGGTGATATTGTTGAACACCAACCGAAAATATGGCGCCGGGCAGTTGAAGAAGGCCACGAACTGGGCAACCACACCTACAGCCATCCATACATAACCAGCCTTTCCGAAGAACAGGTCCGTGAAGAACTGACTGCCTGGCAGGACTCGGTAGATGAAGCGATCGGTTCTTCTTACCGCAACCTCTTTTTCCGGCCACCCTACGGAGATGGCTTTCTCTCTAACTATAGCCAGCAAAGAGAAAAACTCCAACAAATTGTCGCTGAAAAAGGGATGTTCACAATCCTGTGGGATATCGAACTTATATATGCCCTGGGTGATCACTACACTAAAGAGCGGGTCGTCGAACATGTCCTGGCTAATGCTAAAGGGGGAAGTATTG
>PWEB01000217.1 GCA_003553305.1 Syntrophomonadaceae bacterium | reverse complement strand
ATGGTCCCGGAGCTGTTCCGGCCGGCCAGTTCATAGGGTGTGAACCAATACCGAGCACTTTTTCAAGCTCGTCAAGCAGATCTAATGGCTCCTTGCCCTGCCGGTCGAGTTTGTTAATAAAAGTAAAAATCGGGATGCCCTGCATCCTGCAAACCTCAAATAGCTTGATGGTTTGTGCTTCAACCCCTTTGGCCATATCAATCATCATTAAAGCACAGTCGGCAGCGGTAAGAGTGCGGTAAGTGTCTTCACTGAAATCCTGGTGTCCGGGAGTGTCTAAAAGATTAATCCGGTATCCCTGGTAGGAAAACTGCAAAACGCTTGAGGTAACCGATATCCCACGCTGTCTTTCCATTTCCATCCAGTCAGAAGCTGCGTATGTTTTTGTTTTGCGTCCTTTGATTGATCCAGCCAGACGAATGGCGCCTCCAATCAGCAGCAGCCTCTCAGTTAGGGTTGTTTTACCTGCATCTGGATGGGATATAATGGCAAAGGTGCGTCTTTTCTCAATTTCATTTTTGAATATTTCTGTTTCTATGATCATTCCGTGCTCCTGACTAACCGGGCAGTGTAGAGGGGAGGATACTCTCTAGGGCTATAACAGTGAACGGTCTCTGTTTTTAGGAATAAAAATGGCTGGGGCGGTAGGGTTCGAACCTACGCATGCGGGAACCAAAATCCCGTGCCTTACCACTTGGCCACGCCCCAGCAACTATCTTGAATTTATTTGACTTACTTAATGGGGTGAGTGATGGGGCTCGAACCCACGACCTCCAGGGCCACAACCTGGCGCTCTAACCAGCTGAGCTACACCCACCATATAACCCTTTCTTATTGCGTTAATAATTTTAGCACGCAGTGGTGTAAAAGTCAACGGTAACGAGCTAAAATCAGATCTATATTTTCTGGGTTGCAGGAAAATCTGGTCAGGCACAGAATTATTATTGCTGGACTGATGAACCGGTTAATATATGGTAGAGTAACTTATTGACAGATAGTGAAATTTGAAGAAATGAAGGAGGCTGTGTTTATAATGCGCTTTATTGGTGGCAGGTTTTTGATTGGTTTGTTAATTCTAGGTGTAGGTATAATTATGCTTTTAAATAATCTGGTTGATGGGATAGAGATAGATTTTAGTATTGGGCTGATTTTGAGTTATTGGCCGGTCATTCCCCTGGTTTTGGGGCTGAACTGGTTAATCGCATCTTTTAGCTCTACCGGGGTGGAAGAGGGAAGGAAAGTATTTTTCCCCTGGGGTCAGTTTTTTACAGCAATGATTGCTATTGTAGTTGGTGTTGCTTTTCTCGGTCGTAATCTTGGATATTTTGATTTTAATATAAGCCTGGCATTTAATTTGTTTTGGCCGATAATCTTGATCCTGATTGGAATCAATTTGCTGCGCGGACGTGCCCATAGTGGAGGAAGAGGGGGCCGGTTTACTTTCATGAGTGGATCGAAGGTTAGTGATTCACAGCCATGGAAATTGGAGAGTGGTAGTTATTTTGCCTTGATGGGTGGAATTGAAATGGATTTAACCAATGCTGAAATAACAACTGGCGAAACTGTCTTGGATTTGACTGCTATTATGGGCGGGATCGAAGTAAAACTGCCAAAAGATAGTTCGGTAATATATGAAGGCTCTGCTATTATGGGAGGAACATCTTTTAAGGATAAAGAAGACGGCGGGCTGATAAGCGGACGTAAGATCGAACAAAATATTGATGAGCATACTTCCAGCTTTATTCGTATTCAGGCCCGGGCTGTTATGGGCGGGATCGAGATTACAGAAGCCAAGAACTAAATCTTATATTCCAGCTACCCGGTTTTTTAGGGCAGCAAAAACTTTATCTTTGCTCAGATGTGGTTTCAGATGGTGAATATTTTCTAAGCAGATACCGGCGCCGTAATCCATTCCCTGGCAGCCTGCTAACAAAAGAACGTCACCAGGATTGGTTAAGGAAAGACCATGGGCAATTGCTTCAGGTAGTTGCTCATATATTTCTGCCTTAACTCCAGTTTCGTCCATAACTTTTTTAAAAACATCACGTTCTTCTGGTGTAACAACGTCCTTTTCATCGACATGCGATATACTGGTTGTGGCAATTATTTTTTTCAAACCCAATCGGGGTACCCAGTAAGCAATTGCTTCAGCGTTTTCGCGGTTAACCGTCTTACCCCGCCCTCCTCTGATAGCATAGATCATGTTAAGGTTTTTGTAATCCATCATTTGCAAAGTTTCTAAAGTAACATGGATATTTCCGGTATTCGCAAAGTGGTCGTCGATTACTTTGATATCATCTTCAAAAACCAACTCAAAACGTCTTTCGACCCCCCGGAAACTCATTAAAGCTTCCTGAATCACCTCCACCGGGATACCGTTAAGCAGAGCAACAAGGATTGCGGCCATTGCATTGTATACACTGTGCAGACCGAGAACAGAAAGGTTAATGGTAAAGGATGCAGGGTAATTGGCGAATAAGGTAGCCGGGTCTTTTTTGTTTAAATGAACAGTAAAGCTGGCCCGTCCTGTGCTGAGGTCGAGATTTCGGACCAGGCAGTGAGCTTTTTCGTCTCTCAGGCTGTATGAAAAAATATTTGCCCTGGTTTCTTCCATTAATGTAGCAGTATAAGGGCAGTCCAGGTTCAAAACGGCCCAGGAGTTTTCTTTTGCGTTCCGGACCAGGCTGGCTTTGGCATTAAAGTATGCTTCGAATGAACCATGTAAATCAATATGTTCACGATCAATATTATTTAAAACAACAATAT
>PWEB01000089.1 GCA_003553305.1 Syntrophomonadaceae bacterium | reverse complement strand
TGCGCTTTGGTGATACAGTAGTGCTTGTAACGGCAACTATAGCTGATCAACCGCGTGAAGGGATGGATTTTTTACCCTTAACTGTTGATTATGAAGAAAGGCTTTACGCCGTTGGAAGGATCCCTGGCGGATTTATTAAAAGAGAGGGCCGTCCTACCGAGAGGGCGATCCTGGGCTGTCGTTTAACCGACCGTTCACTGCGCCCTCTGTTTCCAAAAGGTCTTCGAAACTCGGTACATATTGTGAGCACAGTTCTATCTATGGACCAGGACTGCCCGCCTGAACCACTTTCAATAATCGGTGCGTCAGCAGCGCTTTCCATATCAAAGATACCTTTTGAAGGCCCAGTAGCCGCGGTTATTGTCGGCCTGGTTGATGATAAGCCGGTAGTCAATCCCAATCAGGAGCAGATGGAAGCGAGCAGTTTGCATTTAATGCTGGCCGGGACTAAAGAAGCTGTGATGATGGTTGAAGCCGGATCACAGGAAATCAGCAAAGAGGATGTATTAAAATGTATTGAAGCAGGCCATGAAAAGATTAAAGAAATCGTGGCTCAGCAGGAAGAAATGGTTGCCGATTTTGGTTGTGAAAAGATGACTGTTGAAAGCATGGAATTGCCCGAAGAACTGGCCGAAAAAGTCAGCCCGATCATTGCGGAAGGTATCAGCAAAGCTCTCAGAATTTCCGATAAAAAAGAGCGTGAAGACAGGCTTGCCGCTTTTAAAGAAGAAGTTATGGGTCGGTTTATGGAGGACTACCCGGAAAATGAAACTGAATTGGGGAAAATATTTGAAAATGTTCTTAAAAAAACACTGCGTGGATTGGTAATCAATGAAGGCTTGCGTGCTGACGGGCGGAAGCCTCAGGAAATACGCCCTATTAGCAGTGAAATATCATTTCTGCCCCGTACTCATGGTTCTGCTGTGTTTACCCGCGGCCAGACCCAGGTTTTAAGTATTTGCACTCTTTCTGCTTTGAGGGACATGCAGATGCTTGATGGTTTGGGGCTCGAAGAATCGAAGCGCTTTATGCACCATTATAATTTTCCGCCCTACAGTGTCGGTGAAACAGGTTTTATGCGTGGTCCGGGCCGGCGGGAAATCGGGCATGGTGCCCTTGCTGAAAAGGCCCTGGAGCCGGTGGTTCCTTCTGAAGATGATTTCCCCTATACAATTCGCCTGGTATCCGAAGTCCTTGAATCTAACGGGTCGACTTCGATGGGCAGTGTTTGCGCTTCATCCCTGTCAATGATGGATACCGGTGTGCCGCTGAAAAGAGCAGTAAGCGGGATTGCTATGGGCTTGATCAAGGAGGGCGATGATGTAGTAATTCTCTCTGATATTCAGGGGGTCGAAGATTTTCTGGGCGACATGGACTTTAAAGTAGCCGGAACAGTAGAGGGGATAACCGCCCTGCAGATGGATATCAAAACTAAGGGAATTTCCCGGGAGATCCTGGAAGAAGCCCTCAATCAAGCTGATGTTGGCTATAAGTATATTCTTGATAAAATGAATGAAAGTATCAGTGAACCCCGGGTGGAGCTTTCCCAGAACGCGCCGCGCATGATCAAGATGCAGATTTCTGTAGACAAGATCAGGGATGTAATTGGTCCGGGTGGAAAAATGATCAACAAGATTATTGCAGAAACAGAAGTAGGGATCGATATCCAGCCCGATGGTAAGGTATTTATCGCAGCTGTTGATCCTGAAGGGGGCAAAAAAGCTCAGGAAATGATCGAATCGCTGGTTAAGGAAGTTGAGCCCGGTGAAATTTATACCGGCAAGGTGACCAGGGTTGAGCGCTATGGCGCATTCGTGGAGCTGCTGCCTGGTAAAGAAGGGCTCCTGCACATATCCCATCTTGATCACAGTCGGGTTGAGAAAACTGAAGATGTAGTCAACCTGGGTGATGAAGTTGAAGTTAAAGTCCTTGATATAGATGACAGGGGAAGGATTGACCTTTCACGGAAGGCCTTACTAAAGAAGCCTCCCGGTAGTGGCGGAGGCAGCGATAAGTCAAAAAGGAGATAAGGTTAGCTAAACGGTCCCGTAAAAACCCTAGCTAGCTAGGGTTTTTTGCTAGGTGCGATATTCTGGTCAGCTTTACAGGGGCTGTTCGCTGAAGGGAGAAAATGATTAGTGAAAAAAAATGCTGTGCAGCTGCCGGTTCAAAAAGCAGAACATGCGCAAGATCTGGAAATCCCCCGCTATATGACCGCCGGTGCCTCGGGCATGGATTTATGCGCTGCTGTAGAGGATGTGAAAACGATTATGCCCGGAGAGATTGACCTGGTTCCCTCCGGACTGATGGTGGCTGTTCCCGCCGGATATGAATTGCAAATTCGGCCCCGCAGTGGCTTAGCCGCTAAACAGGGCATTGGTATCCTCAATTCTCCGGGAACAATCGATTCTGATTATCGCGGTGAAATTAAAGTGATTATAATTAACCTGGGGCATGAACCTTATCGGATAAATCGCCATGATCGCATTGCCCAGATGGTGCTTTGTCCGGTCCTGAGGGCAGAATTGCTTGAAACAGATCAACTTCCTGCTACTGAACGTAGTGATGGCGGTTTTGGCCATACTGGAGGACAGCAGGGGAAGTAACAATTAAAAAATGTAACAGGTAACAGAAAACGATAATGGAAAATACAAGAAAAATGAGAAAGAAAAATGGAGGTTTATTTTGACAAGAAAGAATAAAAAAAGTAAAACGAGTAAAAAGTTACAATTAATTCCGCTGGGCGGAGTTGGTGAAATTGGAAAAAACAT
>PWEB01000124.1 GCA_003553305.1 Syntrophomonadaceae bacterium | reverse complement strand
TGCTCTTTAATTTTTTCAGGAGGTGAAATAAGATTAGTAAAAATTTGTTCGTGAATGAACAAATTAAAGCCAAGGAAGTTCTGGTCATTGATGCAGAGGGCACTCAACTCGGGACCATGAAAACAGATGAGGCTTTACAGTTGGCCCAGGAGAAGAAAATGGACCTGGTGAATGTTGCACCCAGTGCAAAACCACCGGTATGCCGCTTAATGGATTATGGAAAACACAAGTATGAGCAAAGCAAGCGAGATAAAGAAGCAAAAAAGAAACAGAAGACAACAACGATCAAGGAAATCAAGTTACGGCCAAATATTGATAAACATGATTTTGAAGTCAAGGTCAAAAGAGGACAAAAGTTTCTATCGAAAGGTGACAAGATTAAAGTTACGGTTATGTTTCGGGGTCGCGAAATAACTCATCCTGAGATTGCCCAGGGTCTTTGCAAAGATTTAGCCGAAGAACTGGCTGATTATGGAGTTGTAGAAAAGCCTGCCAAACAGGAAGGGCGTAATATGATCATGATTTTAGCGCCTAAATCATAGCAATAGGAAGGTTGTTATCAGAATGCCTAAAATGAAAACCCACAGTGGTGTGGCAAAAAGGTTTAAAAAGACCGGGGGAGGAAATTTTAAACGCTACCAGGCTTATAAAAGCCACCTTACCAGCAAGAAAAGTCCTGCCCGCAAAAGAAGATTACGTAAATCAACATTAGTTAAGAGTGCAGATGTTAAAAGGGTTAAGCAATTTGTTAAATAAGACCAATAAGTTGCGTCTTAATATTGTTTGAATTGAAATGTAAGTATAACTGAAAGTAGAAATGGGAGGATGATTGATTATGCCTCGCACCAAGAGAGGTCCTATCGCCCGTAACAGGCGTAAAAAAGTATTAAAACTGGCCCGGGGTTATTACGGAGCGAAAAGCAAGTTATTCCGGATTGCCAATCAACAGGTCATTAAGTCGCTTACTTTTGCTTACCGGGATCGCAAACAAAAGAAGAGGGACTTTCGTAAGTTATGGATTGCCAGAATTAATGCTGCAGCAAGAAACGGTGGTTTGTCTTACAGCCGATTCATCAATGGCCTCAAAAAAGCAGATGTGCAAATTAACCGTAAAGTACTAGCTGAATTGGCGGTTAATGACAAGGATGCTTTTTCAAGGCTGGTTGAAGTAGCAAAAGAGAATAGTTAAGTGGAGCCTATTTACGTAAGCAGCCCCGATAATTCGCTGCTTAAAGAGTATATAAAACTGCATAGTAACAAGCGTTACAGGCAGAAAACCAAGCAAATAGCCCTGGAAGGCCCCAACCTGGTCACTGAAGCGCATCGTGCAGGATTGACCCCCCGGGCTGTTTTCTATACAGAGGAATACTATGATCGGGTAGGCAAAATATGGCTGGACAGCCTTCCGTCCGGAGTAAAAAAACTTATTTTGTCTCCGCGGCTTTTTAATAAAATCGCAAAGACAGAATCTCCCCAGCCTGTTGCCGCTATATTTCACTTCAGTGAGTGGGAAGAAGATCAAAAAGATTTGGCGGTAGGCACCCAGCTGGTCATAATCTTGGATCACTTGCAGGATCCGGGCAATATGGGGACAATCATCCGGACTGCTGCGGCAGCCGGGGCAGGTATTACTTATTACACATCAGGCAGTGTTGATCCTTATAGCCCCAAGGTATTGCGGGCCACTGCCGGGACAGTATTTAATCTACAATTGAAACAGGTCAGGGATTCATTAAAGTTGTGTGCGAATTTAAAGGATAGGGGTTTTCAGGTTGTCGCCAGTTGTGCTGACTCTTCAGTGCATTATTGGTCGGTGGACTACCGGAAACCGACGGCGCTGCTTGTCGGCAATGAAGCCGGAGGAATAGCTAAAGAGCTGAGCACAGAAGCTGATCAAAGGGTGTCAATACCACTTTCAGGGCCGGTTGAATCACTGAACGTTGCAGTGGCTTGCGGAATCATTATCTATGAAATAATTCGCCAGCGCAGTGTTTAAATGCCTTGAATGGTTAAGGCCTTAATGCTATAATGCTTATATATTTGAATAGATGTAGGCAATGAAGGAGCAAAGTAAGTTTGGGAATCAGGCATTGACCAGGGAGGATAAGCGTTAACTGAAAGCTATCCCGGTGCTGCCCGGCTGAATTTCACTCCTGAGCTTCCCTGCTGAAGGATGCAGAATTATATTTTTGGTAGGCAGGGTACGGTGATCCCGTTATTGATTTAGAGTGAGTAAGCGGTGTGCTAAGTTGGGTGGTACCGCGGAAGGTTACCTTTCGTCCCTCAGAAGAGGGATTTTTTATATTTGCGGAGGTGTCTATAATTGCTGAACAAGTTAAAGGAATTGGAAGATGACGCACGGCAAAGCATTGAGAATGTAGAGGACATGGAGCAGTTAAAGGCGGTTAAGGTCCGTTACCTGGGGAAAAAAGGTGAACTAACAGCACTATTACGAAGCCTGGGCAGTGCCCCTCCCGAGGAAAGACCTGTGATTGGCAAAAAAGCGAATGCTTTGCGAGAAGAACTCGAAAGGGCTATAGCGCTCAAAGAGCAAAATTTGCGTGACGATGAGCAAAGCGGAAAGTGGGAGCGGGAACGCATTGATGTTACCCTGCCCGGCCGTCCGGTCACCCTGGGCCAGAAACACCCCCTGACCTTGATCAATGATGAAATCAAAGAAATATTTATGGGTCTTGGTTTCCAGGTGGCCCACGGTCCGGATATCGAAAGTGATTACTACAATTTTGAGGCCCTGAACATTCCAGCCGATCATCCGG
>PWEB01000072.1 GCA_003553305.1 Syntrophomonadaceae bacterium | reverse complement strand
ATTTCCTCGACGAAGACGGTTTCACGATTAATTTTTCGGACCTTGATGCGCAACTTGGCTGGGCCGAAGCTGGCTATCTGACCATTGAAGATTTTCAAAATGTCGAAGAAGTAATCGGAAACGGTCAGGATGCCCGGATCGACGTGGAGCTTTCAGGCACTGACCCCGTGGGTGAGTCCGGCGAAGAAAACGGCCTTAAGTCGAGCGGGGTACAGACCTACGTGGTCACTGATATAGATGAAGATTCCCATATCTTCTTCACCTGTGACCTGACCAAGGATCTGGAATATCTCGGCCTGCAGAAGAATGCCGGAAAAACCATCGACTTCCAGCAGGTCAACTGGGGCGTTAACTTCCTTATGGAAGGCGACGGCGCCGAGGACTGGAACGACCTGCCCAAGGCGGACGGTAACCCGAATGAGTCCAATATCGGTACTCTGGAGGCTACCTATTTCTGGGATGGCGCTCCTGCAACGGTCTATATCAACAACCAGGGCCAGGAGCTCGGTGTTACCTCTGAAGGAAATCCCAGGCCCCTTGCTGTAGACGGTATCGAAATCAATTATGCCAAGAGCGTGACCATAAACGTTGAAGATGGCAATGCTTTGATTGGCAGCCTTTCCGCACCTGATGCCACCGATGTTACGGTCAACAGCAACCCGGCGGATGTGGCTGTCTGGATCACGGACGCTTATGATTGGGAGTCTTTTGATGCGGCCGAAGTTGACGGCACCGCCCTGCTGGGTATCGGTGAGTTCGATGGCAGCTTCGATCCGACGGACTTTACCGATGCCACGGTGGATATCTCCGGCGTTGAGTTGACCGGTGTGGACGGCATTGTTCTGGCTCAGGAATCGACACTTACCCTCAATATTGATCAGTATCTCTCAGAGAGCGTTATAGATGCATCCGGCGTGAATAATGCCGGCACTTTGATCGTCAATAACCTCTCCGACCAGGTATTCAACACTGACGACCTGGATGGAGATATAACCGTTGAAAAGGTGGTCATTGCCGAGGAAGAGGAGGTTGTCCTTGATGAGGCAACTGATCTGACCGGTGTGTCTGAAGTAGAGATCCTTGAGGGTACTACCCTTTATATGACTGCTGCTCAGTTGAATCAGCTGGCCAAGGGTGGTGGTGAGATTACAGGAGATGGCAAGATAAACATCACCGGATTCTCTCAGGATGTCGTGGATGATGCACTGGCTGCTTGGGCTGAGGATCCTGATTACGGCATTACTGGAATAGATCCTGATCACGGCACTATTGAGCTGGTAGGCGATGTCACCCTGCCTGAAGAGTTGCCCACAACGGGCGATTTCACCTTCCTCATCGGCGATGGTCAGACCTTGTATGTGAAGAGCTTTGACATAGCCGACGGCTTGAAGATTAAGGGCGAGGAGGGTGTCACGGATGTACCGCTGGTGTCCTTCTTGTTTGATTCTGATAATACCGGGACATTCACTGAAACCATAGATGTTGAAAACTATCAATATGTTGATCTTAAGATCTGGGATGCACTGATCAACAACTTTGAAGACAGCCAGAATCTCGAAGAGCTTCTGGAGAATCTGGAAAACGCTTCCATCCTGAACATTGAGCGTATACCCCCTGAGGAAATACCCGATGCGCTTTTCCGTGAGGTCGTGGTTGAGCCTGATGCAAGACCTGGTGAAGGTGAAGATGGGGGACTGACTTTCAGTGCAGAAGGTGATGATATTGAAGAGATACGCGAGGTAACCCTGCATCTTCAGGCAGATGGTGAGTATGCTGCTAAAGTAGATGGGCCTATCGAAATTAACGACGGTGTGCAGCGTGACCATTACACCTTGTTGACCATCAACACCGAGGATGTTTCTGGGGCAGAGGATCTGACAGATGATCCTGTAATAATTGGCTCAGAAAATATCTCAAGTGTTGGTGATGATGTATCCATCTATGGTGAGAATGATCTGTTGGATGTAACCATTAACGCTGAAGATGTGGCCTTGGAGATAGAAGGCAATATCGTCTTCAGTGCAGATGGCAATGATGCAACAGCCACCTTGTCCCTGACCGGCGCAGCTGACGTAACCATCAAGGGTCTGGATACCACTGATGGGAATATCGACAACCTGGTGATTGACACAGATGACTACTCCGGTACCCTCACCATCCCCGGCGGCTCTGACTCGCTGGAACTCGATGCCACCGAAACGCTGGTCATTACCGGCAGTGATGCCGATGCCTCGATCGTGCTTGACACCGACAATGGCAATGACGGTATTGACGGCGGTGGCGATCTCGAGGTTATCGATGCTTCTGACTTTGCCGGTACGCTGATTCTCGGCAAGGTGAAAGACATTAACGGCGAGGATTTCAGCTTCACCGCCGGCAGTGGTGAAACTTCCATGACGTTGATCAACAGCGACCTTGACAACGATGGTTCCTGGAGCTTTGACTTCAATAATGCCGATGCCGGCAGCGTGTTTGAGATCGGTGAAGACAATGATTGGGAAGAAGGCTCGCTGAACATCAACCTGGGTGATTATACCCAACTGGTAATCAGCGATGACACGGATTGGACCGTGCTTGATTCACTGAGTATCAACCAGACACTCGACATTGTATTGGCTGATGATGCCATCTTGACCCTGACCGCCGCGCAGGCCAACGGCCTGAACATCGTCGGTGACGGGCAGGTTGACGTGGTCGATCTGGGCGAGGACGAGGTTGACTTGAGCGGTATCGATGCGGCTGTTGCAGGCTGGGTGTCGCTGGCTGGAGGTTCCGAAGCTGATGTGACGCTCCACGAAAACACCGACCT
>PWEB01000139.1 GCA_003553305.1 Syntrophomonadaceae bacterium | reverse complement strand
TACCTTACAGAGGTTGCTGTTTTTCTTGCCCTGTTGGTGATTTAGGCCTGCTATATGTTACTAAAAAGTGATTCAGAAATAACATACTGAGGGGTGCTTATTATGAGGAGAATAAAATGGCAAAGCTTGGTTGTGGTCATTTTAATAACGGCTTTGCTGACAAGCAGCTGTGGATTGTTAAATCCCGTCGGTGGTGGTGGTAATACCATCCACCGGGTATCTGCTGAAATTGAAGACAGTTATGATGGGCCGGTGTTAGATTATGATGAGACTTTCCCCTATGAATTTGAAAGAAGAGAACGTCCTCAACTTGGCGAAGATGCTGCCGAATTTGAGGGTGTTGAGGTTGAATGGAATGAAGCGGTCAGGTTCATCAGCGATGAACTTGCAGATGAAATTCTATTAGCTGAAGCAAGAACAGAAGATGAAGAGATAACGATAGAACTTGACGAAGCTGAAGCTATCTACGAACCTGAAGAATTTTTGGTGCACAAAGAAAAGCGAGTTGGCTATTATGTTGAAAGCAAAGAAGCCGGATCGGATATTATAAAGTATCACTTGTCCATAGCCCACCCACAAGTACTGATTGAAGATTTCTATATACCTGAACAAGAGGTGTATTTAAACACCGATAATATATCTTTTTTAGGTGAAGGCGTGACGCTTGTTTCCGGAGATGATCATCAATCCTCTTCATCCGGTTTACAGCCTTTCAGTCCTTCAATAGCTTACGCTGAATCCGAAGAAGAGGAGGAGAATGCTGAGTCAGAGGAAGAAGAGGAAGAATCTTTTACTCTTCATGTTGAACATGAGTGGTTTGAAGATGATGATGATCAGGAACTCTGGGTAAAAGGTGAAATAGAAGTTGTCTCCCCGCGTGTTTGTGCTAACTGGGAGTTTTTTACACCTGACAGCGAATTTCATCTTCGTTACATCGCATACGAAGCGATTTCCTTAGAAGTTGGCGGAGAATTTGAATTTGATATGCCATTAAAATATCCAATTTATGGAGGAGATATTCCTTTCGAATTTGGTGAAGTCGGAATTAACGCCTATATATTAATTGAATGTGATGGAAGCATTAGTTTTAACTACTCGCTGGAACAGGGCGTTCACTTGGAAGCAGGAATTTATGGAGAAAAAGGCATACTCTTGCCAAAACGCGATACTGTCAGGTTTGGTCACAAATTTGAATCTTACCTGAAAGTAGAAGGTCGCGTCGATGGCCATGTAAAGCTTAGAGCTGGAGCCGGGGTGAGAGCTTATCTTATAATTTTGGATTATGACATTGTAAACTTTAGAGCTGCTGCCGGACTTGAGGCCAAAGCGAGCTATACACAAGAATTAGACTTGGACATTGCAGCACATTCAGTTGGTGAGACTCATGAGGAAGAGGACGAAGAAGAGGGCTTCAGTTATAGCCAGTGTTTTAAGTTGAAATTTCACGCGTTTTTGATAATCGATGGGGCGTTTAGTTATCCAAAAGCTGGCTGGGATGATGACGCGAGTGTATGGAGACCTGGCACCTGGGTTCCAGATTTCGAAATAGTACAGCAAGATTTTGAATTATATAGTAACAGCTGGTTGATCTATAAGTTTGAGAGGTGCGGTGAGGATGTTGGAGAGGATAGTGATTTTGCTGTAGAACAACAACCATTGACTCCCGGAGCAAACCTGCTGACCGTCAGGGCTTCAGATGGTTTAGCGGTGGATATATCAAGCGATACGCGCCACGGCGGCACTACAAGCTACTATGCTACAAATATTCCACCTGAAACAGAAGTCCACCTTGAGGCCCCTGAATTTGTTGGTGAAGGAGCATCGCGGTCAGAATTTGTGCACTGGCACGGTGTAGTAAACAGTCCAGACCGGGGCATCACCTTCACGATAGATCAGGAAGATGCCGAACTTTCCATTACGGCAGAATATGTAGATTCGCCGGTATACAAGCTAACGGTAAGGGGTCCGAGCGGATTGTCAGTTGAAAGCTTAAGCGGTCATGAAGGAGTAATTGACGAAGATCAAATTATACGGGGACTTTATGTAATAGAAGATATCCTTGAAGATACGCAGGTTCACCTTTCTGCACCAGGAACTCATGATGTTCGACCTTTTGAATGCAATAAGGAATTTCTTCACTGGGAAGGAGCTGAAATTAGAGATACAACGAAAGGTGAAGCAAAAGAGTTTGTGGAACCTACCTTACTACAGAGATTGAGTGAAATTTTTGTTCCTGAAAGCACGATTTTTGTTCCTGAAAGCACTGTGCAAATCACTTCAATGCGTGAAGTGATTGATATTGAACTGCCGGAACTTGGTCCTGATCGGTCGGTTTCTTTCTTAATGGATAACGATAAAGTGCTTACACCCGTTTATACAAGAGGTGAGCGCTGTGCAATTGGTCCAGATGACCTGGAGCCCGACCCAGTTTCACCACCACCACCACCGGCCCCGTTGAATTATACTTTGGGAATAAGATCATCGGGTGTTTCATCAGTGCCGATAACCGGTAGGTTCCTTGATCTGCGTGACAGCAGTACCGTTAGTCTCTTCGATGGAAGCACAACTTTTTCAAAAGATAACCTTAGAGGCCATAAGTTAAGATTAACAGCACCGGAATACGTTGGTTCGGGTGAATCGCAGTATCGCTTTGAAAGCTGGACGGGCAAATCAAATGTAGATCCAATGTACAGAATAGGCGATCAACCAACAGGTGACTTTAATTTTGAAACTACATCAAGGTCGGTAGATGTCGATATTCCCAGGGAATTTCCTTTGTCTTTAGCAGATTCAGAAAAAATAGTGACAGCCCATTATG
>PWEB01000085.1 GCA_003553305.1 Syntrophomonadaceae bacterium | reverse complement strand
TTTTAGATGAGGAATGGCTGGAAAAGCTAAAAGGCTTTTTTGCCAAAAGAGGCTACAAGATGCCTGAAAGCAATTGCAAACAAGCCATGATTATAGAAGGCAGCACTTTGCTGGACAATCCAGGAGGGACAGCCCCGGGGTTAATCCTGGAAAGAGAAGGCAAACTGATTATTATGCTTCCCGGACCAACCAATGAGATGCAGGTGATATTTGAACAATCCGTTCTGCCTTTTTTAATTAAACGTAACCAGGGTAAGGTGTCCAGGCTGAAAACTTTAAAATGTGTGGGCCTGGGCGAATCCAGGCTGGAAGAAAAAATTAAATCCCTGGGAAATTGGGATTTACCGCAGCTGTCATATGTTGCAAAGGGCTATGAAGTTCATCTTCAGATAAAAGGAGAAGGGGATGAAGCTGAAGCTGCAGCATCTATTGAAAAGGCTGAAAAACTTTTACGCGAAACGCTCGGGGATCATATCTACGGCTGTAATGATGATACTTTGGCCTGCCGGGTGGCCGCATTAATCAAAAATACTCCAAATACTTTGTCCCTTGCTGAATCATGCAGCGGAGGGCTTTTGTCAGATATGATTACTGATATTCCGGGCAGCTCTGAATTTTATAAAGGTGGCCTGGTCACATACACAATTGATGCAAAAGTAGACCTGCTTGATCTTGATCGGGAATATATAGAAACCGTTGGTGAGGTAAGTGAGGAAACTGCCCGGGCTATGGCTGAAGCAGCCAGGAGGGTGATGGATACATATTATGGAATAGGGATTACAGGAGTAGCCGGACCCGGGAACAATGCAGACGAGCAGCCGGCCGGCCTGGTTTATGTCGCTATTTCATCACCGGAACACTGTCAGTGCAAAGAACTGAATCTAGGTGGCGGCCGGAGGATGGTTAAGGAGAGGGCAGCTGTTATGGCTCTTGATATGCTGAGAAGGAGGTTGCTTAGCTTATAAAAGATTCGGACCATCCTAATTTAATTGGTTTGCGATTTATGTTGCTATTGCTGTTGGTAAGTAGACTCCTTTAAGCAGAAATTATCAGTAAAGTTGCCAGTATACTTAAAGGTTAGTTTAAGCATTTGGCCTTTTGATATTTTCTAAAGGGGGTAAGATTTTTTGGCGAGGTTATTTATTGCTCTTGAGTTGTCCGATCGGCAAAAAGACGAAGTCTCCGCCCTGCAGCAGAAATTAAAGAATTCCATGCAGGAGGTACGCTGGGTACGCCGGGAGGGGGTGCATCTTACCTTGAAGTTTTTAGGAGAAATTGATGCCAAAAGGATTGAACAAGTTAAGGCGGCTATGGATGAAGCTGCTTTTTCAGTAGATAAGTTCGAAGTTTCTTTTGGCTGCAGCGGAATTTTTCCATCACCCCGAAAAGCCAGGGTATTCTGGTTAGGGGTCACGGACGGAGAGGCTGATGTTCGGAAATTGGCTGAAAAAACGGACAAGGCTTTGTCAGGATATGGATTTGAGCCGGAACAAAGGAGGTTCAAACCGCACCTTACTATCGGACGGGCGCGCGGTTCAGTCCGGGAAGAGTCGGTCGAATATTTTATCAGGCAGGGAGAGTCTTTTCAGACCGGGACCGTAAAAGTAGAAAGTGTGGTTTTATTTGAGAGTAAGCTGACTTCCCAGGGTGCAATCCATACCCCACGATATAAAGCTTCTTTATAGAACAATATTTATATTTTTGGCTGAATGAAGAAGGAAATATGCTGTAAAAAAAGAAGTAATTCGATAACAGGGCTTAACCCTGCTAAGGAGGTAAGTATAATTGGAAAAAGAGAAAGCATTGGAATCAGCGTTAGTGCATATTGAGAAACAATTTGGCAAAGGTTCGATTATGAAGTTAGGTCAGGATGCTATTGCAGAAATTGCAGTAATCCCAACCGGTTGTCTTGCTATAGACTCAGCTCTTGGGGTCGGAGGTGTTCCCCGGGGAAGGGTTATTGAAGTTTACGGACCGGAATCTTCCGGCAAGACAACAGTTTGCTTGCATATGATAGCGGAAGCACAGAAAAAAGGTGGGTATGCCGCTTTTATTGATGCCGAGCATGCACTTGATCCACAATACGCCACTAATCTCGGAGTAAATTTAGATGAACTCTTAGTTTCACAGCCGGATACCGGTGAGCAGGCTTTAGAAATAGCTGAAGCATTGGTTCGCAGTGGCGCCATCGATATCCTGGTTATTGATTCAGTTGCAGCACTGGTACCGCGAGCTGAAATTGAAGGGGAGATGGGCGATGCCCATGTAGGATTGCAGGCCAGGCTGATGTCCCAGGCTTTACGTAAACTTTCCGGTGTGATCAGTAAATCAAAAACCAGCGCGGTATTCATTAACCAGATCAGAGAAAAGGTCGGGGTTATGTTCGGTAACCCGGAAGTTACACCGGGAGGCCGGGCCTTGAAATTTTATTCATCGGTCAGGATGGAAATCAGAAGGATTGAATCTTTGAAAGTCGGCTCAGATCAGGTGATCGGTAACCGGACCAAGGTGAAAGTAGTTAAGAATAAAGTAGCACCGCCGTTTAAAGTAGCCGAGTTTGATATTCTTTACGGTAAGGGGATCTCGGCTGAAGGCTCCCTCATTGATTTAGGCCTGGAACACAAAGTAATTAACAAAAGCGGGGCCTGGTACTCTTATGGGGAAGAAAGGCTTGGGCAGGGCCGGGAAAATGTCAGGGAATACTTGATTGAAAACGCGGAAATCAGACAGGAGATTGAAACGAAAGTGCGTGAACTGGCAGGACTTCCTAAAGTTGCTGGATTCCCACCGGAAGTAGAAGCAGATCCCGAAGCCGCGAATAAAGCTGAAGCCTCAAAAGAGAAGGAAAAGACGAAGGATAATAATAACAATAGTTCTGATTCAAAAAAGAAGTAATCATGGAGCTGACAAAGGTTGGATGAAGAAGCCGCCCTGAAAAAGGCGCGTTACCTTGTATTAAGATTATTAACCTACCGGGCGCGCAGCCGGAAAGAAGTCGAAGAATATCTTGAGCGCAAAGGTTTTTCCGATCAACTAAGTGAATCTGCAATCAAGGAAATGGAAAAGTATGGTTATATTGACGATAAACGGTTCGCCAAAGATTTTACTGCTTACAGAAAATTACGGGGTTTTGGTTTAAAAAAGATCCGCTATGAATTGTATCTGAAGGGTATTGACAGTCAGATTATAGATCAAACAATTGACGAACAATTCGATCCGGAAGATGATATGAGCAGAATTAAAGAAATTCTGGAAAAAAGAAATTACAATAAATTATCAGAAGACCAGCGCGATGAGCGCTGGTTTAGGCGGGAAGCGGCCTTTTTACAAAGACGTGGATTTCAGGACAGCTTAATTATGACTGCGTTAAAAGAGTATAATCATTCTGAGTAATCTTATCTTGACATAATATATTTTACAAGCTACAATTAGTTTAGAAAATATTTGAATTGATCAGTGTTCAGTTCATATCTAATAAGAGAAAGCCTGGTGCTTTTAGGCACTGTGGATAGATAAAAATGCATATATAGTTTTTCGGTAAAGGGTTAAGTGTACCTTTTTCTGACCTTTCTCTTAATAAGCTGTGTCTTGGACACAGCTTATATTATTTTGAAGCAGATTAATTATAGCAAAAATCAATGAAACGGAGGTGAAACACTTTGCTTGAAAGTATCCTAATAGCTATAGCTGCCCTGGTTATTGGTGGTGGTAGCGGATATTTTATCAGAAAGAAAATTGGGGAATCAAAAATTTCCACTGCTGAAGTAGCTGCAAAAAAGATACTTGATGATGCTAATCAAGAGGCTAATTCACTGAAGAGAGAAAAAGAGATCGAAGCAAAAGAAGAGAGTCACCGCTTAAGAAATGAACTGGAAAAAGAAACTAAAGAAAGACGCTCGGAGCTTCAAAGGCAAGAACGAAGGCTAATTCAAAAGGAAGAAAGCCTGGATAAAAAAATCAATAACGTTGAACGTAAAGAGGAAGATCTCCGCAAGAAAGAAGAAGAGAACCAGAAAGCAAAAGAGCGGTTGGAGCAACTACACCAAAAGCAGCTTGATGATCTTGAAAAAATCTCGGGAATAACTTCCGAGGAGGCCAAGGAATTGTTGCTGCAGAGAGTAAGGGATGAAATTGACCATGAAATGACAATGATGGTTAAAGAAATAGAAAATCAGGCCAAAGCAGAAGGTGAAAAGAAAGCCAGAGAGATAGTTACTCTTGCTATCCAGCGCTGTGCAGCTGATCATGTGTCCGAATCAACTGTATCGGTTGTTTCTTTACCGAATGATGAGATGAAAGGAAGAATTATTGGACGGGAAGGCCGCAATATTAGAGCGCTTGAAACACTGACCGGAATAGATCTTATTATTGATGATACTCCTGAAGCGGTAATTATTTCCGGTTTCGATCCGATTCGAAGGGAAGTAGCCCGACTGGCCCTTGAAAAACTGGTCAGTGATGGACGGATTCACCCGGCAAGGATTGAAGAAATTGTGGAGAAATCTCGTAAAGAGATCGATAATCAGATTAAAGAAGAAGGAGAAAGGGCCTCATTTGAGACCAAAGTGCATGGTCTGCATCCGGAAGTAGTGCAGTTGCTTGGAAAATTGCGTTTCCGGACCAGTTACGGCCAAAACGTTTTGCAGCACTCTATAGAAGTCTCACATCTAGCTGGAATCATGGCAGCAGAATTAGGCCTTGACGTAGCTTTATCCAAGCGAGCCGGATTGCTTCACGATATAGGCAAAGCGATAGACCATGAAACAGAAGGCTCACATGTTCAAATTGGTGGGGATCTTGCCAGGAGATATAAAGAATCAGCAGCTATTGTTAACGCGATAGAGGCGCATCATGGTGATACCGATTTTAATACCATGGAAGCCGTATTAATTCAGTCTGCGGATGCAGTGTCTGCGGTACGTCCGGGTGCAAGGCGGGAAACCCTCGAATCGTATATCAAGAGATTAGAAAAACTGGAGAATATAGCCGATTCTTTTGAAGGTGTGGAAAAAGCCTATGCCATTCATGCCGGACGGGAAATCAGAATTATGGTTAAACCGGATCGGATTGACGATTACTCCTCAATTAAGGTAGCCAGGGATATAGTTAAAAAAGTAGAGACTGAATTAGAATATCCCGGACAGATCAAGGTAACTGTTATTCGAGAAACTAGAGCGGTAGATTATGCCAAATAAATAATGTTTAATAGATCACTTTAAATACAAAAAGAAGTGTCCTTCATGGATACTTTTTTTTGTTGGGAAAGCCCGGCATTGAAGAGCTGGCACCAGGCCATAGAAGAAGCAGTAACCCAGATACAGGTCATCAATAACCGGGTTATTGAATTGAAAAAGCCTTAAAACTGATCGGTTTTGAACTGGCCGCCTCAGCAGGAAAATTGAAAAGATAAAAAGAATATATATATCAAATGTTTATATAGTTTAAGCTTTTCAGGGTAGGATAATAAAAGCAATCTACGGAGTTGTTGTGATGCGCCTGTTATTTATTGGCGATATTGTTGGAAAAACCGGCAGAAGGAGTCTGCAAAAATATCTCCCGGAATTGAGGGGGAAATATAAATTTGATTTGATTATTGCTAACGGTGAAAATGCTGCCGGTGGAGCAGGGATAACCGAAAAGGCGTTTAACGAGTTGAGGAAGATGGGTATCGATGTTTTAAGCGGTGGTAACCATAGCTGGGATCAAAAAGATGTATTTAATTTTATAGATCGTGAAGAACGACTGATTCGACCGGCTAATTATCCGCCTGAAACAACTCCCGGTAATGGAGTGGTGATCATTGAAAAAAATGATATTAATGTTGCAGTTTTAAATCTTATGGGCCGGGTTTTTATGAAGCCCGTCGATTGTCCATTTCGCACTGCAGAGAAGGAATTGGTGCGAATCAAGGAAATGGCTGATCTGGTTATCGTGGATTTTCATGCTGAAGCTACTTCTGAAAAGCAGGCCATGGGCTGGTTTTTGGACGGACAGGTTGGTGCGGTAATAGGAACGCATAGTCATGTCCAGACTGCAGATCAGAGAATACTACCCGGCAATACAGCCTACATTACTGATGTGGGTATGGCCGGTCTTTATGATTCAATATTAGGAGTTGATAAAGATGGCCCGCTTAATAGATTCCTAACTCAGTTACCATGCAAATTGGAGATATCTGAAGGTAGAGCGTTGTTTAATGCGGTAATTGTTGAGTTAAACGAGTCCAGTGGAGGAGCTGAATCAATAGAAAGGGTCTACGAAGTAATTTAATTACTCTAAATAAAAAATTCATATAATTCAGGCAGGATTTTCTTCAGTTTAAAAGAATATTTAAATTAAATCAGCATATATTTAATCAACAAAGGAGGATTATCAGAAATGGAAGTCTTAAAGGTCTCAGCAAAATCCAATCCAAATTCGGTAGCTGGCGCTCTGGCGGGGGTTCTTAGAGAAAGAGGAGGAGCAGAAATTCAGACAATAGGAGCGGGAGCATTGAATCAGGCTGTAAAAGCAGTGGCGATAGCTCGGGGCTTTGTCGCTCCGGGTGGTATAGACTTGATATGTATCCCGGCTTTTACCGATATCGAAATTGACGGAGAAGAAAGGACTGCAATTAAGCTGATTATTGAACCTCGTTAAAAATGTTAATTTGAAAACTATTCGTAACCAAGATAATTCTTAATAATCAAAACACCCTCGTTTTCTTCTTTCAGGGGGGTGTTTTTTTTTGATCTAATTTTGGTATATAATAATTCATAAATATAAATAATATGGTTGATGAAAAATGACTAAAGAAGTTAAGGTAGATCTACATATACATAGTAACGCCTCTGACGGTCTTTTCACTTCTCGTGAGTTGATGCGCTTATTGGCCAGTTCTAATTTAGGTGCAGCGGGTTTAACCGACCATGATACTATTGCAGGTTTGCCTGAGGCCCGGGATGCTGCCCAAGAATTTGATATTGAACTTGTACCCGGTGTTGAGATTAGTGTACTATATGGAAATGATGAGATTCACATCTTGGGCTATTACCCATGTGATCTTGAACAGCTGAAGAATGGACTGCTAGAAGTAAAAATAAATCGCTTTAAGCGGATGAATGAAATGGTGAAAAGGCTGCAAAAGCTGGGTTTTAAAATAAAGCCTGAAGAAGTGCTTGCGGAAGCCGGGAATGCTGCTCCGGGTAGGCTGCACCTGGCCCGCCTTTTGCAAAAAAGAAAATATGTGCATACTCCAGACGAAGCATTTAAATTGTATCTGAATAAAGGGCGGGAGGCTTATGTGCCAAGGGATGGCCTTAGTTTGAAGCAAGCTATGGATTTATTAAGTGATGTACAGGCTATCCCGGTTATTGCTCATCCTTTATCACTTGGCCGGGAAATAATTGAAATGCTCATCCCGATGGGTTTACAGGGCATTGAAGCCTTTCATCCGGAACACAGTAAAGCGCAGGTTGACTATTATAGGAATCTAGCTGTTGAATTGGGTTTGATTGTTACAGGCGGATCTGATTTTCACGGTGATAGCAAAGGATATTCTCATTATTCATTGCAAATGGCAATACCCGGGTATTACCTGGAAGAGTTAAAAAGAAAGCGTAAATGATGGCGGCCAATCAAAGGGATTTATTTCCTCTTTTCATTGAGGGGAAAAAGTGCTAAAATCAAAGATAAGTATTTTACAGGACAATCCCCACACTTTAATCGAGTAGGACAGCAACCATCATAAGTATAAGCAATATTTAAATTCAGAACTAAGCAAACATGTCATTAAAAGAAAGAAGTGGATATAGTTGAATCTTCCATATCAACCAGGATTTCTTGGTTTAACTCCAGGACACATTATTCTAATCATTGCAGGACTGGTCTTTATCTATCTGGCAATCGTTAAGAAATGGGAATCATACGAGCTTTTGCCAATAGGAGTGGGGATGATCCTGGCTAACCTGCCATATACCGGTTTGCTTGTGGAGCCCAGTCCGGAATTGGGTCCGGCACAGGCAGGTCTGTTGGGCATACTTCGTTACTACGGTATATTTCAATTTACAATACTGCCCCAACTAATCTTCCTCGGGCTTGGGGCAATGACTGATTTTGGCCCCCTTTTAGCTGATCGCAAAGGATTTTTCCTGGGTGCGGCAGCACAAGTTGGTATTATTATTGCATTTTTTGGTGCATTAGCTTTAGGGCTATGGGGTGTCGCTGACTTTGGATTAAGAGAGGCTGCTGCAATTGCTATTATCGGAGGTGCTGACGGGCCGACTACAATTTATATAACTGCACAGCTAGCTCCCGAGCTTTTAGGGATTACTGCTGTGGCGGCTTACTCTTACATGGCGATGGTAGCAGTTATACAGCCCCCCATTATAAAATTACTAACTACGAAGCAAGAAAGAGAAATATATATGAAACCACAGCTTAGAGAGGTTTCTAAGGTTGAACGGATCATGTTTCCGATCTTGCTTTTGGTAGTGGTCAGTTTAATTGTACCAGGGGTGGCGCCGCTGGTTGGAATGTTTGCTTTCGGAAATTTACTGCGGGAAAGCAAGGTGGTGGATAGGCTCTCTCATACTGCACAGACAGCATTCATTGATGTTTTGACTATTCTTCTGATGCTCAGTATTGGCGCTTCTCTGCCTGCAGAAACGGTTATGCAGCCGGAAACATTGATGGTTTTAGGGCTTGGCTTAGTCGCTTTTGCCACCGCTACAGCCGGGGGAGTGTTACTGGGTAAAGTCATTTCACGGATTTCCAAAGATCCATTTAACCCGATGCTCGGTGCCTCCGGAGTGTCCGCAGTCCCTATGGCAGCCAGAGTAGTTCATCATGAAGGAGTCCATGCTAATCCAGGAAATTTCCTGTTGATGCATGCAATGGGGCCTAATGTAGCCGGGGTAATCGGTTCTGCTATCGTAGCCGGGGTATTTTTGGAGATGGTGTTGAGGTAAAGAAGAGAGGGTGATGATATGTTGAATATAGGAATTATTTTGATGTTTAGCTGGATGTATGCTGTAGAGATCGCTTTATCAGGGATTATTACAGCTTTAGTGATCATGGTTTTTATGGTTGCAATAATGCGCCTTTTGCAGATATTTTCTGAAAAGTATGATAATGGTCAGCCCGCAACTGAAAGTCCTGTAAGCAAAGAGGTTGTATATGGGGGAAGCTCATCGGACGAACAGCTTGTGGTTGACCGGAAAGCTGTCGCTGCGATAACGGCTGCTGTGACAAGTTTTTTAGAAGAACAAGTCCCTTCATATAAAGCAGGAAAAATTACGGTAAGCAGGGAACCTTTACCGACAACCAGTAAAATTAATTGGAAAATGGCTGGCAGAAAGAACCTGCTTCAAAACAGATTTAAGTTAGAAAAGATCAGGAGGAATAAGCAACGTGAAAACATTTAAAGTTATCGTTGATGGCCAATCTTATACTGTTCAGGTTGAGGAACTGAAAGAAGAATCAAAACAAAATGAATCCACCAGGACTGTTGAGCAACCCAAAACACCGGAACCAGATTCTGATTCCGCACCAGTTTCGGTTAAAGAACCTGCTGTCTCCAATCAAAAGGCTACAAGTTCACCAGGGTCTGCCCCGGAAGGGAAGATCATTTTAAAAGCGCCGATGCCCGGCTCAGTGCTTGAAGTAAAAGTCAGTGTCGGTGATAAGGTTGAAGCCGGTGATGTTTTGCTTGTTTTGGAAGCAATGAAAATGGAAAATGAACTGCCCGCTTCCCAGGCAGGCACTGTTGAGCAGGTGCTGGTAACAAAAGGTGATACGGTGAACAGTGAAGATACTCTGGTTATAATGTCTTGATTAAGAAAAACAAAATGAGGTGTTTTAGTGTCTGATGTCAGAGTAAGGTTTGCACCCAGTCCGACCGGTGAGCTGCATATTGGCGGTGCTCGGACTGCCCTTTTCAATTATCTTTTTGCCCGCAACACAGGCGGAACATTTGTTTTGCGTATTGATGATACTGACCTTGAAAGATCACGGACTGATTATATTGATAAACTGATAGATTCATTAAAGTGGCTTGGTTTGAATTGGGACGAAGGGCCGTATTATCAATCAAAGAGGCTTGAAGAGCACAGTCGCGAAGCGGAACGCCTTTTGGCTGAGAAAAAAGCATATCGTTGTTATTGCAGTGTTGAATCACTTGCTGATGGACGGACTGCTGCCCGTGAAGATAGCAAAGCATATCTTTACCCGGGGACCTGCCGCAATTTGACGGTAGATGAGGAAGAGGCTTATCAGAAAGAGGGGCGGTCCCCGGTAGTCAGGCTGATCACTCCTGATTACGGTGAAACTGTAGTGCAGGATGAAATCAGGGGGGCAGTAACTTTTGATCATACTGACCTTGATGATTTGATCATTATGAAATCAAATGGGCATCCTACTTACAATTTTGCCAGTATAGTGGACGATCTTCAAATGGGGATAACCCATGTGATTCGTGCTGAAGAACACCTTTCTAACACTCCCCGTCAACAGCTTTGTGCAGTTGCCCTTGGTTACACTTTGCCCCGTTTTGCACATGTTCCGATGATTCTCGCCCCGGACCGCAGTAAGCTGAGCAAGCGCCACGGCGCAACCTCAGTTGAGGAATTTTATGCAGAAGGCCATTTACCCGAAGCTTTAATTAATTATATGGCTCTCCTGGGTTGGTCACCGGGTGATGACGAAGAAGTATTAAGCATAGATAAAATGGTTAGTAGGTTTAGCTTGCAAAAGGTAAATAAGACTGCGGCAATCTACGATGTTAATAAACTGGCCTGGATGAACAGTCTCTACATTCGGGGATATGCCCTTGATAAGCTGGCTGATGCGGCGCTGCCCTTTTTTGAAAAGAAAGAGTTGGTTAAATCACCGCTGAGTGAAACGGAATCTGACTATTATAAAAAGGTCATTGCCCTGGTCAGAGAACGGTCCAGGACACTGGTTGAGTTGGCTGAAGGTGCGAGTTATTTTTACAGTGATCAATTTACTTACGAAGAAAAGGGCGTAAAAAAACAGTTTCTTAAAGAAAAAACAGCTGAATACCTGCGCCGGGCAGCAGAAGGGCTGCGTTCAATTGAATCATTTAATCATGATAGCATAGAATCACTTTACCGGGCAATAAGTGAAGAACTTGGTGTTTCTGCAGGCAAGTTGATTCATCCTACCCGTCTGGCCATAACCGGGTGTACTGTCGGACCGGGATTTTTTGAGATTATGGCCCTGCTGGGCCGGGAAAAAACAGTGGAAAGAATGGAAAAAGCTGCTGAACTAATAGAATCAGAAGCTTTTAGTAGGGAGTAATAAGTTAAACAATCAGAGGAAGATGCACAAAAGACTAATTGTCTTTCCCTGCTTCTTCCTCTTCGATTTTCTTTTTATGGTCATACCCACTCTTTAGCATAAAAACTAGAACAAAAAATAAAGCAATTAAAACAAGGCCAATAATTAAGTTCCACATAATAGGACCCCTCCAGTCAGCAATCATTTTATAAATTTCTTAGCCCAAGCATTCCTTTAACATTATATCTAAGCATTATTATGTTTACAAGGTCTAAAAAGCAGAAAAGGATATGAGCTTTTAACACATTTTTCTGCATAACCGTGCTGCGTATTGGCCTGGTGCCAGCTCCTCGCGGGCAATGGCGGCGACTCAGATGCAGGCTTTAGCTATGGTTGCCCCCGGTATTTGCCATTCATAGCTCAGGCCTCGGCGGCCTGGATCCATACAGGTCAACCAGCTACAACCTTTGCTGCGTTGACCATCGCGACCGCTCTATCGCAATGTCACCAGCCCAAAATGCATCACGACTAGGCTGAGCAGTAACTAAAACTTTATGGTTTTGTTTTTTGGGACCGGGCAATTCTTTTTTTAGGTTTAGCATGTTGTTTTTGTTCTATAAGATCCTCGTAAACCTCAAGCATTCTTTCTGCACAGTACGATGAAGATATATAGGCTACATTTTTGTTTGCATGACTGCTCATTCGATTATAGAGTTCCTGGTTCTCTAAAAGCTCCAGGGTAGCGTTAGAAAAGGAAGCAATATTGGGATCGGTTAGGATTCCGTCTTCACCATCTGAAACCATTTCCGCCGGTCCATAAGCGCGAATCGCTACAACGGGTAGGCTGGTTGCTTTGGCTTCACCGATCACTAAACCCTGTGTTTCGGTTACGGAGGGGAAGACAAAAATATCAGCGCTGGCATAACAATGAACAATTTCATGACGGGGTAGTACCCCGGTAAAGGTAACCCTGTTTTCAATACCCATGGTTCGGCATAGATTGCGCAGGTAACTTTCCTGCGGCCCTTTGCCAACCAGGACCAGGTGACAGGTTGGATATTTACCCAGAACTGATTGAAATGCTTTTAGAAGGAAGGTTACGTTTTTTTCTTTACCCAGGCGCCCGACAAAAAGCAGTATTTTTTGATCCTCTTCAATATTGTAGTTCTTACGTAACCAGTTAGGATCAAGATTGGTAAATTCTCCAAGATCGACACCGGTCGGTATAGTTACGAGTGGCGCATCTACTCCGATCCGCTGCAGGTAATTTACAACCATCTGAGATGGAGCGACCACTGTATTGCAGCGGTTGCAGTAATTACGGGCAATGGTCTGGACTACTTGTTTAGAAGTTTTTTCGGCAAAAGGGAAGTAGTGGACATATTGTTCGTAAAGGGTGTGAAAAGTAAATAATAAGGGTAATTT
>PWEB01000056.1 GCA_003553305.1 Syntrophomonadaceae bacterium | reverse complement strand
GCAGCGAATTATTTAAAAAGGTAACAGACGAACTAAGCAAGCTGGAGCAGCAGCCCAAACGGACCGAGAACAACAAGCTGTCTTTGAGCTTGGAGAATAAGAGCAGGATTGTTTCCCTTCCTTCTACGGAAGCCACAGTAAGGGGGTTTAGCGGTGCTTCTCTAATAATTGAAGATGAGGCGGCCAGGGTTTCGGATGAGCTTTACTATGCTGTTAGGCCGATGCTGGCCGTTTCCGGTGGCCGAATTATATTAATGTCAACTCCCTTCGGAAAAAGAGGGCACTTTTTCCACGAATGGGAGGAAGGCGGCGACACCTGGGAGCGGATACGAATTACAGCCCATGACTGCCCCAGAATAACCCCGGAGTTCTTAGAGGATGAAAAGAGGGCTTTAGGCGATTGGTGGTTTAAGCAGGAATATTTATGCGAATTTACAGAAACGGTTGATTCCTTATTCACTTATGAGCAGGTAACGGCTGCGCTTAGTGATGAAATAGAGCCATTAATATTTTAGGAGGGTGTGAGATGTTAGAACTAAGTTTGATCGGCATTGATTTAGGACAGGCCCAGGATTTTACAGCTATTTGTATTGTAGAAAAACACCAAGAATATGGGAAGTGGCCTAATCAACATGCAAGGATAGGAGAACCTTTTTACCTGGTGAGGTTTTTAGAACGGCCTCCCCTGGGAACCAGTTACCCTGCCATAATTGAGCGAACAAGACAAATATATAAAGGCTTAGAAGGCAGGAAAGAGCTTGTTCTTGACGCGACAGGCTGCGGCAGGCCTGTTTTTGATAGTTTTAAGCAGGCAAGGCTTAACCCGGTGGGCATTAGTATTCATGGCGGCAATACGGTTACAAAGGAAAAGAGTATTTACAACGTGCCAAAAAGGGACCTGGCGGGGGGGCTGCAGGTGCTTTACCAAAACGAAAGAATAAAGGTAAGCTCCCAGCTTACAGAAGCGCAAACCTTAAATGATGAGCTACTGAACTTTAAAGCTAAAATCAACGTTAATACCGGCCATGACAGTTACGAAGCCTGGCGGGAAGGTGTGCATGATGATTTAGTTTTGGCGGTTGCTTGTGCTTGCTGGTACGGAGAAAAAGGAGCTTCCCGGAAGCTAAAGGCGGTAAAGCCGCTTCCTGGGGTATAAGGAGTAAGTAAGGAGGTGAGAAGGTGGAAATTAACGGGGAGCAATTAAACAGGAGCGAGGGAGACCTCGTGGAAATGATTTTTAATTATTTGTTATACCAGGTAAGGCATGGCAAGGGCGATATTGGCGAGGAATTAGGCGTTAATGATGAAGTTGTTTGCGCTTTAGGGGAGCTTATGGAGAAAGTTGGAATACCGATTAAGGTTTAAGGTTTATAGCTGAATAACTGCAGTAAAACCGTATTACTAAAAATGAAGCCGTTGAGCACAGGCTTTTCAGGGTGCCGCTTAATAGCAGATCAAGCGCGGGGAGGGGAAAGGGCGGCTACTCCCTCCCCTCTCCCCCTTTTTTGGAAGAAGTTTCTATGAAGTCTTGTAATGCTTTTTCAGGAATACGGATAAGGGAGCCAAGCCTTATAGCACTTAATTTCCCTTCCCTAACCCAGTAATAAACAGCAGATTTATTTACTTTAAACTTTTCTGCAATCTCTTCAGGAGTATAATACTTTTCCTCTGTCAAGGCTTCTCCCTCCCTTTCACAATTATTTTACCATAATTATATCTTTTTAACATAGTCGCTTGACTTAACTAACTTAACTGTATTATAATAATAAACAGAATGAACTACATTAAACTATTTAACACAAAAAGGGAGGAAATGGAAATGAAAAGAGTTATTGATGGAAAGGTCTATGACACGGAGAAGGCGGAACTCGTGCATGAGTGGAGTAACGGGGAATTCCCAGGAGACTTCAAGAACCGGGCAAAGATGCTTTACAAGACCCAAAAAGGAACTGGTTTATTCATCATCAAGGCGGAGCCATGACTGACATGGCCGTAAATGTAGGCAATAACGCAACTGGAGGAAGTGAGGATATAGAACCTATAAGCGAAGCGGAAGCAAAGCATTTCCTGGAAACTCACAGCGGGGATGATGTTTTAATGAGGTTTTTCCCAGACCATGTAGAGGAAGCATAAAGGAGGGTTTGGCCGTGTTAAAGGTTTATGAAGTTAATTCTCCAGGTGGCAATGTAAGAAGAATTGAAGCAAAGGACAGCCGGGAGGCGAAAAGGATTTATTGCAAATTAACAGGAAGAAAGCCCGGCGACCCCTGGAGCGGCGTTAGCGTGCTGCAAGCTAAACAGGTAAAAGAAAATTTAACGGGGGTGAGATAGTGAGAGGACTTCTTTATAAGCTGGCTAGTTTTTTGGGGGATTATAACGCAGTTAGAAAAGGTAAAGTGGCCCGAAGAGCTGGCAGGCGGGCAGCAGGAAAGGCAGCAGGAAAAGGGCTTAAAAAACTTTTTAAGTAAGGGGAGGTTTGAAAATGGCAAAGAAGCAAAAAAGGAGAAGCAACGGTGAAGGCAGCGTTTATCAACGAAAAGATGGCAGTTGGATGGCTTCTGCAACGGTGGGAATTGACCCTAAAACCGGCAAGGCAAAGCGAAAAACTTTTTACGGAAAGACCCGTAAAGAAGCAGTGGAAAAGATGAATAAGACCTTACACGAAATTAACAACGGAACCTATATTGAGCCTTCAACGGTTACTTTAGAACAATGGCTTAACGACTGGCTAAACGGCAGGAAGCCCTATATAGAAGAAAGCAGTTACCTTGCCTATGAAAACATGATAAAGAAGCATATTAACCCAAATATGGGGAAGGTGAAACTAAAG
>PWEB01000110.1 GCA_003553305.1 Syntrophomonadaceae bacterium | reverse complement strand
TCTACCATCTCATCGGCCAACAGGCGCAGACTCCACGCCGAGCGACCGTCTGGGGCTTCTGAGCAGGCCAGTCGGATGAGCTCCGCCTCTTTCTCGCCATCAAGCTTACGCTCGTATTCGCGGTCTGGGGCTTTGCGTCGGACCGTGCCTTCCAAGCCGCGCTGGCAGAAGCGCCGCCGGATCCCGGCTACGCCTCCTGCTGAGAGCTCGAAGGCCTCAGCAATGCGCTCGTCCGGCCATGCCGGGCCCTCCGACCCTTCGTCGGCCTTGAGTAGGACGCGGGCGCGGCGCTGCTCGCCTGCGGGACGTTCGCCCCGGCCAATCCATTCAAGTAGACGGCCCCGCTGCTCGATCGAAAGTTTAACTCCGTACCTTTTTCCTGCCATGAGACTGACGTGGTGGTTCGCAGAAGCACACGAGAATATGGGCAATATAGGAAACAGCGCCCAAAGAATCACGCGTGACGCATCACTAGATGCACCTGCTAACATAGTACGCCTAAAATTATTCCTTCAAAACCCCCAACCGCCCCGTAGCCGTCCGCCCACGAATCTCCGGGCGGTACATCTGCTCGGCTTCGACGGCGGGGTGCAGAAAGTCGCCGGCGGTGGTGGTGCGGGCGACGTAGCGGTAGGTGTGCTCGCCGCGCTGCAGGAAGTCGGCGAAGAGGAGCACGCGGGTGTCCTGTTGCTCGGTGTGGTTGAAGGAGCCCCACCAGCGGTCCTGCCCGGCGTCGGCCTCCCGGAGGAGGCCGGTATCGGTGGTTTCAAAGGCGGCGCTCGCCGTTTCGAGGCCGGCGGATAGCGGGTCGTCCACCACCACGTAGTGGCGGTCGGTGGGGCTGTGCACGCGGAGCGTCACGCGGACGAGCGTGCCGAGCGGCAGCGTCGGGTCGGCGCCCAGCGTTTCGACGACCTCCCCGCTGGTGTCCAGCCGCTCGATGGTGCGCTCGATGCGCAGCCCCTGGTCGCGGGCCTCGACGGGCGCGTCGGTTTCGCTCTGCAGGCGCGCGGTGTAGTAGAGGCGCCCCGGACCGTCGTCCTTGGCGACGCGGAGCTCCAGCGCATCATCGGGCAGGTCAGCGTCGCTGACGCGCGTGTGTTCGCTGCGCACCGTGCGCTCCCGGAACGCGGTCTCCATCAGCGTGCGCCCGGCCAGCGTCACCTCCGCAGCAAAGTCGGGCGCGTCGGCCTCGTAGGCGTCCACGTACCGGCGGAAGGCCTCCAGCACGGCGGCGTTGTCCTGCGTGGAGGTCCAGTGCCCCTGCTGCCGCTCATCCATCAGATACTGGATCATGCGCTGGGCCAGCTGCTGAAAGTCGGCGGAGGCGTCGTGGACGAGCAGCGCGGAGAGGCCGAACGCGGTGGCTCGGGCATCGCTTGCGAAGATCCAGCCGAAGTCCTCATCCTCGGGGGCGGTGAGGTACGCCTGGGTCGACTCCACGCGGATCCGCTCGCGCAGGCGCTCCGCGATCGGCTCCCGCTGCTCCACGAGGGCGTCGGCGTCCATCTGATGGAGCGTGCGGAGGAGGTAGCTGAGGCCGTCGGGCGAGGCGGGCGGGTTGCTCGCCAGCTCCGAGAGCGCGGACGGTATGCCGCGGTCGTGCCGGCTCAGCGCGTAGAGCATCAGCGCCCGGGTATCCGCCCAGACCTCCTCGCTGTAGAAGTCGGGCCGATCGCTCGGGTTGCGCACCCGGTCTTCGAGTGCATCAAGCGCATCGTTCGTGAGCCGTTCGGACAGGTCCAGGCCGGCGTCCTGCGCCTCCGCCATCGCCAGCACCACGTAGGCCGTCACGTAGGGCGAGGCGGTGGAGCTGCCGGGCCACATGGCAAAGCCGTCGCCCGCCCAGAAATCCCGCAGCCCGCCGGCCCATTCGCGCAGGGCCTCATCGGCGGAGTCGAACGGCAGCGTCAGGTCGAAGGCCTCGACGAGCTCCCGCCCGATGAGCAGCGGGCGCACGCGGGAAGTCTCCTGCTCGATGCAGCCGTAGGGATAGTCGAACAGGTGCTCCAGCGCGCCATCCAGCCCGGTGAGGGCGGTGGAGGCCAGCCGCACGTCCAGCGCGCCGCGCCCGGCCAGGCGGCCTTCCGGCGGACGGATGGTTTCGACGGCGGTGTCGGTGGTGGAGGCGAAGGTGGCCTGCACGTCGGTGGTGGTACTCTGCTTCAGCGGGAGGTCCACCTGCAGGGCGTCCTGCTCCTCGCCGTCGGCGGTCTGCAGGGTCGCGCGGAAGCGCACCTGCGCGGTGTCGGCCACCACATCGGCGTGGGCGCTGAACGACACGGAGGCGGTGGCGCCGGCCGCGACGGACACCTCCTGCGGGTCCGTGTCGAGGAGGCGGAGGCTGTCGGCCTCGGCGGTCACGGTGACGGTGCCGTCGGTGTCCGTGCGGTTGGTCAGGACCACCTGCGCCTCGAAGCGGTCGTCGTAGTGCACAAAGCGGGGCAGCGCCGACCGCGCCACGAGCGGCTTGGTCACGGTGACGTCCGTGCTCGTCCGCCCAAACAGGTGGTCGGCGGTGTGGGCGGTCGCCATCAGGCGCATGGTGGTCAGCTGCTCGGGCAGGCTAAATACGAGCTCTGCGCGTCCGCGCCGGTCGGTGGGGAGCGTGGCTTCCCAGTGGGCCAGCGGCGAGAAGTCGGTGCGCAGCTCATCCTCGCCCCCACCACCGCCGGGGTCCGCCTCCATCTTCACCGTGAGCTCCTCCGACCGCTGCTTCACCAGCGACTGCCGGGTTTCGGTGGTGGTGACTTCAAGCGGCCGCGGCCCGTAGAAGTCGTCGAATGGATCGGGCAGACGGTAGCCGATGAGGTTGAGCACGCCCGCATCGGCGGCGCTGAACG
>PWEB01000043.1 GCA_003553305.1 Syntrophomonadaceae bacterium | reverse complement strand
GGCCGTTTCAATTGACTGCAGAGCCGCATGATGGAATCCTTACCGGTAATCAATGCCGGAGGCAGGCCTCCCGGAGGCATTAGCCACTGACCACTTAGGACCATATTGGTGAGTCCCTTAATCTTACCGGTATGGTTCAGCTCCTTGCCGTGCAAGGTTGGCCAGAATGCCATGAATGCGCCGCGATATGCGTTGCAGCAGCGCTCATAAGTTCTCGGTGTGGCCACATCCAGCAGCTTCAGTTTGCCCTGCATATAGGGGAACCTGGTTTCCATGGCCCGGATGACCTCTGTGCCGATCCGATTCTTCTCCTCTTTGTAGGCCTGCCGGTCTTTGTCCAACTCCTCCCAAAAATCAAGGTCCCGCTGGAACTGGTTGATGGCAAAGGTAATGGCGGTATGGCCTTTTGGCGCAAAATCAGGCTCATAGCCATAATGGGTCATTTGCAAGTATTTGACAGGGGTTTCGTTTATCATGAATGAGTCAACCTGGAATTTCAGGGTTCGGGGAATGCCTTCCATAGTGCCTTCATAACCTACGCCAATGTAAATGTTCGAGGCCAGGGGGTAATCTTTAGGGTTGTTGTAACGCATTTCGAAGGCCCGGTCGGGATATTGACCATTCAATAGCTCCCGGTACAGCACATTGGCATCACAGGCAGCGATAAAGAAATCTCCTTCATAGGTCTTGCCGTTTTTGCAGGTCACACTCCTTACTTCCTTGCCCCGGATATCCACTTCCACCACTTCACTAGAAGTTTCGATGGTTCCGCCTAAAGAAAGATAGCGTTCTGCCATGCGCAGGGCCATTGCCCTGGAGCCACCGGCGGGGATTCCGGCTTGACCCTTGGTGAATCCCGCCAGGGCAAAGAAAACTGAAGAGGCGCTTAAATCCTCCGTTGTGAATGAAGCCAGGGCTTCTCGCAGCGCCGGATGTTTAAAGGTATTGGCGTATTCCACCAGACTGCGCTTGCCGTATTTCTTCATAATCATGCCGGCATCCTTCATGGACAGCATCAACCGGACCTTCTCTAAGATGCCCATTATGTCTGCGGGTTTACCCACAGGCATTTCGAAAGACTGCAAAGTCTTGATATCCCGGCAAAACTCTTCGATGGTGTCTTTGTCTTCCGGAGAAATCTCAGTCCAACTAGATTTGAGGCGCTCCAGGTCACGATAAAAATGAACCGTCGTGCCTTCATATTCAACTGCCATAAAACTCTCGGGATTTACAATATCCACCCCGTCCAAAGCCCCAACATTCTTCCACAACCCGTTGATAGGGGTTCCTTCCCTGGTGCCAATCAGCCAGTGAATGCAACCGTCGATATGGTAACCCTGGCGGTCCCAACCGGTACATTCACCACCCACTGTATAGTGTTTTTCCAGGATGATGCTGTCAAATCCATTTTTCTGAGCAAAGATGCCTGCGGTAATGCCGGCCATTCCTCCGCCGATGATTACTATCTTATTCATTGTGTTTTTTCCTTTCAGGGGCTCGGACCAATCGCCCGATTAATACCACTTTATTTGGCATCGTTAATATACCTCAAATAATTATGGGACACAATGAAAATTTTTGACGATGCCAACTCCGCTTCTTTTAAAGTTATATGCTACTTTACTCCAAGGAGCTTAAATTGTTTTTCCAGGGCCCTTAAAAAACTCTCTATTGTGACGTGACATCCAGGTCAAATCATTCTTCAAGTTCAGAAAGGAACCCTTCATTTCCAAGTGGAGCCCCGTTTCACAAATAGCTCGGCCATGATTCTAAGATATTGCTTGTAATCATGATTACCGGAATAGCAAGAAGACGCCGTTTCCCATAAATAATTTTCATTGTGTTCCGAAATTATCGAAGAAATGGGCTATTGCTCATTAACAGAGTTTAAATGCCGCCAGTTTATCACTTGTCCCTGTTTCCTTTTCTGCGTGCTATCTCCACCATAGATAATGAATCCCCGTTCTGTCTCTTTAGAGGCAATCTTTTGCCAGTAAAGCAACCCTTTAAAGAAGCCTTTATTTATGGTTTTACCGGCCTTTATCTCAACCGGGGTTAATTTATCACCTGATTCAATTATATAATTTATTTCGTTACCATAATTATCTCGCCAGAAATAACGGTGGGTCTTGAGTTTAATAAAGGTACATGTAAATACTATTACCAAATTGTACATTTAAGGCGGCAGGACAAAGGCGACAAACAAAGACAGGGGGACGTTTCTTTCTGTACCTTTAATATAAAATAATGATCCTGCTATCCATACTCTTAAGCATTATGTGACAAATACCTGATTTGTTTTTTGACTTGGCCGTTTTGGCATCATCATCCTACCTGGTTAAAATAGCAAAGAAAAAAGGGACAGAAAGAAACGTCCCCCTGTTCTTAAATAAATTGATCCCGATGTTGCAGGAAATTGCTTTCAATTTGTTAAATCTCAATAGGACAGCTTATAAATATTAAGATATTTTTGAAGGAGAAAGACATGAACAAAACAGGGTTAGGAATGGCAGCGGTTGCTGTTATTTTAGCTTTAATCGCCTATATCCAGGGAGGCTTCCCATTACTAGCAAGCGGTTTTTCTATAGCCGGGCAAACTCTTTTAAGGATATTTCCCATTCTAATTGTTGCTTTTATTGTTGCCGGATTGGTTTCCATATTAGTGCCAAAAGAAATGGTCTCTAAGTGGCTTGGAAAAGAAGCAGGCTGGAAAGGATTAATCATCGGCCCTGCGATAGGGGTACTTATTCAAGGAGGACCTTTTGCATTTTTCCCCCTATTTGATTCTGTTTTTCGCGACAACGAAACAATCGGGACTGCAGTTGCCATGATAACAGCCTGGGGG
>PWEB01000140.1 GCA_003553305.1 Syntrophomonadaceae bacterium | reverse complement strand
TTGAATACAAGGAAAATGTATATACTGTATTATACTATTATAATAATTATAGCCGTGTTAACAAGTTATTTTATAAGCCCTTTCTGGGGCGGCACAGTATTGTTTTGGGTTGGTATTGCTGCAGCAGTTTTCTTTGTATTTGCATTATTGGGCACGATTTATGGTAATCCAGATGAATAGGCGCAGTGGGAGGTTAGAAAATTGTCAGAAGAAGATTATAAATTAACCGAACGGGCTCGTCGGAAATTGGTTAAACTGGAAAGCTATATAAGTGTTATGCCGGAGGGGCAGGACAAAGAAAGATTGTCCAAAGCCTATCTTGAACTGATTGAAGATTTAGGGCTGCCAACAGAATATGGTGAAAGTATACGAAAAGAGCGGCTCTAAAATAAATTAGGTGCCGGGAAGAATAAAAAAGTAGCGCCCTTCCCCGGCAACCCTTCGGTTCAAAATTTCCGCCGTGAAGGCGGATGATGCGGGATATAATAATTAAGGCGATACCAGTACCCTGCACTTCTTTTTCGGTATGCAGGAATGATCACTTGTCGGTTAGGGAAAGGAGTATTTTTGCCGCTATGTAAAATGTTTCTTGGCCATCTAGTTTTAAAGGGAAATTATTCCGAAACATTTTCTCAGGGACACTGCTGGTGCAATCATCTACAACCATTTAACCCAGTAGTTAAATAGCAGGAGGGAGGGTTATGATTGATAAACCCGTCCCTCCTGCTGTTAGTTATACAGGTAATGCTACTTTGCTGATATTTCCCCTCCGTCTTTTTTGACTTCGTCAAGAGCCATCTGCTCATCAGTGCTCAGGAGCTGATCAATATTTAAGATTATCAGCATCCGGTTATCCATTTTACCTACTCCCATAATCAGGTGTGACCGGCCTGCAGCGACCTGAGCAGGAGCATCCTGGATGTGGTCATTAGGAAGACGGGCCACTTCACTGACCGAGTCAACGGTAAGGCCAAACATCCTGTCATCAACCTCAACAATAATAATCCTGCTCTCAGCTGTGCGTTCCACAACTTCCATATTAAAACGCTTGCGCAGGTCAATGACCGGGATGACCTCTCCGCGCAGATTGATTACTCCTTCGACAAACTCTATGGAACGAGGAAGGGGAGTAATTCGGACCATCTTTAAAACTTCCCCAACATTGTTTATATCGCAGGCGAATTCTTCCTGGTCTAATGCAAATACGACCAGTTGAGTTTCGCCATCTTTAGTTATTTCAGCCATTTAGAAAACCTCCTTCTTCAGCATCTTGCCTTTGCCTCCGATTCTACTCGGTCAAAAAAGGGAATGCTTGCTTTACTCGTACTTGAATTTATTTAGTTCTGTGGAAAGGTTCTCAGCCGAAGCGCGCAGTTCTTCGGCGGTAGCGGCCATCTCTTCCATAGTTGAAGACTGTTCCTCAATTGAAGCGGCCATCTCTTCTGATCCTGCACTGAGTTCCTCGGCTGCCGAGGCAGTTTCTTCGACCTGCTTTGAGATGCCCTGCACAGCGCTTAATATCTCAGAGAAAGTGGCTCCGGTTTTGGAAACAACTTCGGTTCCTGTTTCCACGTCTTTTACCCCTTCGGTCATGCTCTCTAAGGCTTTTTTACTTTCGTCCTGGGTAGCAGTAATCAAGTCACCGATTTCCTTGGCCGCTCCTGCTGATTGTTCGGCAAGTTTACGGACTTCTTCAGCCACCACAGCGAAACCGCGGCCCTGTTCGCCGGCCCGGGCAGCTTCAATGGCGGCATTTAAAGCGAGCAGGTTGGTTTGATCGGCAATGTCGGTAATTACTCCAAGGATTTTACCGATGTCACTGGAACGCTGGTCAACTTCATTGATGACCCCTTGTAATTCAACAACCCGGTTAGTGATGACCTGCATCTGGTTTACTGCTTCTTCGATGGCCTGGTTCCCTTCTTCTGCGCGTTCTAAGATCTGGGAGTTAGTTTCAGCCATGGTTTGTGAATTGGTGCTTAAGTTTTCAGCATTACTGGCAAACTCGTTGGTGGAGGCAGAAACTTCTTCTAAGGAAGAACTCATCTCCTCAGAGGCGGACGATACCGATTCGCTTCCGCTGTTAACCCCATTGGATACCTCAACTGCCTGACTGATCAAGGTGCGCAGATTCTCACTCATATTGTTGAAGGCCTGGGCCAGCTGCCCAATTTCATCTTTACGCTTAACCTTGGTTTCGACTGTGAAATCACCCTGTGCAATCTGTCCGGCTATCTGTGCTACTTCCTGGACTGGTTTTGCAATGCCAGAAGCGATGAAAAAGCCGACAATTGCAATTAAGCCTGAAGCAACCACAGCAATGACGATCATAATATTTTGCATAGCATTTACACCGGCAAAGGCTTCTTCAGAATAAACTTCAACTACGAAACCAGCCGGGGTATCCCCCAGCATTATTACCTCACCGGCACTTAAAACCATGTCACCATCATAATCCGGAAACTCATCCTGGTATTCAAAATCCATGTTGCCTTCCCGGATCGGGCCGGATAAATATTCCACCGCCTGGGAGTCAATGCTTACATTATGAGCTGCCCCACTGGCATACTCCCCGAGCATAGTGTTGGTTAAAAGCATACCGCTTGCATCGATCAGGTAAGAGTCAGCGCTTTCTCCAAGGTTTTCGACCCCGGCGTGGGTTAATTCACCTATAGCTCGGTCTTGAAAAATAATATTAATGCTCCCAATAACTGAGCCACTGTCTCCTTCACTGCGTACCGGGGTCGATAAGACCATAACATAATCATTAACAACATCGGAATAAAATATTTCAGACCAGGTAGCATTACCTCCAAGAGAACCCTCCAGGTATTCGCGGTCAGAAAGATCAGC
>PWEB01000236.1 GCA_003553305.1 Syntrophomonadaceae bacterium | reverse complement strand
TTGGTATCAAGCATTATTCTCATTTTTTATAGATCTCTTTCACTAGTTTTTCCCTAACCGTATCAATTTCCTGCTTCAGCTCTTCTTCAGTGTAGCCCTTAGCTTTTGCCTCTTCTCCAATATCTTTGAAAAGGAGATCAAGGTGCGCGACAGGCTCAATCACAATTCTATTGTTTTCTATGTATATCTTAAGTTTTGTGTTCGCTGTGATCCCCAGTTCTCTGCGTACTTCTTTAGGAATAGTAATTTGGCCCCTTACCGTGGGATTGACATGCTTTACATTTGCCATATCAGTACTCCTTTCATTAATGTTTAAACCATTATATCAAGAATACTTATTTCATACAATAAGTAAAATAGCAGGATAGCGGAAACCCCGCATGTTGGCAGGCTTAGAATTGGAATTAATAAGATCTAAACATGCTACTATCCTAAATAAGTTTGATGCAATGGCCCTGGAAGAAAGGCTAACTGATTTGGAGGAGGAGGCAGAAGGCTGATGCTCATTGACAATGCTTACAAAGAAAGGGATTATTAAGACTGAAAGTTCTTTAGGTGAATTTATCTTTGATCCTTAATTAATGGTTTTCGCTGGTCACAAGGAATGGATATGAGTTTCAAACGAGCAAGCGAGTACAGCGTCATAAAACTTAGAAAAGTATGCCAGGCCGGTCCAAGGTAAAAAAGAAGGATTGCAGGTGCTGACAAATTAAGAGAGGAGAAGTTATCATGAAAGCATATATTATAAAAGTTGAACTTATAGGTTCAGATCCGCTTGTCTGGCGTAGAGTGATCATGCCTGCAGGTGCTACTTTTAACCGGCTACATGATGTGATTCAGGCGGTTACAAATTTTCAAAGCGGCTACCCCTACGAAGATTACCATCTCTATGAGTTTGACCTGGAAAAAGTAAATATCAGGGTAACCTACGATGACGAAGCCTACCAGGAGCATCTCCATTATAAAAAGAATAGAAAGGCATATGAGGAAAGACTGAGGACTATGCTTCCGGAGCATGCCGAGTTTGAAAAAGCCTATCAGGAAAGACTCCAAACGGTAGTTCGTAAACCAACAGGGCTGAAGATTGATAATTACCTCGAAAAGCATAAAGAAATTATTTACCGTTATGATTTCGGGGATGGCTGGGAATTTATCATTAGGCTGGAAGACATTGTTGATGACTATTACTTCGGATACCCCACACTGCTTGATGGCGCTGGGACAGCGCCCCCGGAAGATGTGGGCGGAATTTCGGGGTTTTATGATTTCTTGGAAGCCTACCGGGAAGAAAAGCATCCAAACCATAAAGAAATGAAGGCATGGGCGGGCTCACTGGGCTTTAGAGAATATGATTCAGAATGGATCAACGAACTGCTGAAGGACATCGCTTATAAGAAAACAGACTGGGCTAAAATAAATCACGACAGGTATAAGATCATTGAGGATAAGTATCGGAAGGGATAAAGATTCACCATTAAGGTGCGTTTAATAAGGGGGAGTAGAATATGCAGTATTCGGAATTAGAATTAAAAACAATGCTTAAAGCCGGAAATCTGAACATTGAAGAACAAATTAAATACAACATCCTGAATTTCATTCGTACCATACATCTCAATAAACAGGACTTTATTCAAGAATCCTACCACACGGAATTTTACGGTGAATTACCAATGAAATTTAGCAAGAGAGCCGGACAGGTTATGGGTTTGATTACTGTAAAGGTCGGAGACGATGAACGGGTTTATGTCTTTAATGATCGTGGTTATGAGTTGGTTGATGATTTGCTGCAATTCAAATAAGCCTCAAATGGCGATTATCTTTGTTGATACTGATACTTTTTGTTTGATTTAAGGTGCCGGCAAGTGATCTAAAACCCTTATCATAAAATCATAAATTGCAGCATTCCTTACAGAATCACTCATTTATCCACCTCTATCGCAAGTATATGAAATAAAAGTTCCCTTCGTCAAACGAAGGGTTGCATCGATTGGCATAAAAAATATGGTTGTTAATGTTATTTGAGTGCCGGATTAAAGTAATGCCGATTAATTTAATTTGTCCTGCCACCATTTTGTTGGTTTAAGTTCTTTCAAATCATGCCCGCATTTGCCTTGTTCTTCGGGGTCGGGATAGAAGATTTCCGCGTAGCCAATATAGTAGGCATTGATCGTGTAAAAGTGGGTTTTACAATTTTTGCACTGGAGTTTAATGTACGCATCAACGGGTACTCCTTCAAGAATTTGGCTGTAGTCAAAGAGCGAGGATCACGAAGGATCTCCTGCCTGCTTATGGATCTCCCCGAGGAGGAACCATTTATTAGTCGGTTTAAGCTCTCCAAGGTCATGGGTGCAGCTGCCTTCTTCTTCCGGATCAGCATAGCTGATATATGAGTAACCGATGTAGTAGGCATTCCTGGTGCGGGAAAAGGCTTTGCATTTTCTGCACTGCAGTTCTATATCTGCATCTACCGGTACCCCTTTTAAGATGTGGGTACGGTCAAAAAGGGCTGACCGGGACATTTCTTTTACCCCCCAAGGACATGTATTAGAGTCCATATTTATTGAAAAGGTTTCCTGTAAAACTTGCGTTAAGCAGGGATCATCCTTGAAGTAGCAAATTGTTTGTTTATTATGGAATGTGCGGGATCAAAATATTATTAAACTGATCTGGCTGTTACTTATGCATGTGTAGGGTAACTTAATGGCTCAACATGAGCAGGGCCTGGCAGAAAACAAAGTGTCCTAGCGGGCAGTTGTGGCTGGTAAAACTAATACTGATAAGTTTGATTTTAATCCCATCAAAACACAGCCCCTTAGTGGAAGTGATCCCGAAGCTTTGATTGTTTCAAGGGCC
>PWEB01000276.1 GCA_003553305.1 Syntrophomonadaceae bacterium | reverse complement strand
GTTATGAGGAAGGCGGACAGCTTACAGAAAAAGTGCGTCGGAACCCGTACTCGGTTGTTCTGCTTGACGAAATAGAAAAAGCGCATCCGGATGTATTTAACATCCTGCTGCAGATATTAGAGGACGGACGCCTGACCGACGGCAAAGGAAGGACCATTGATTTCCGGAATACGGTAATTATAATGACTTCCAATGTTGGCGCTACTTTTCTTAATAAAGCGTCTGTTGGTTTTGGTGCAGCAAGCGAAGAAAGTGATTACGAGGATATGAAAGAACGGATTATGGATGAGTTGAAAAAGATTTTCCGTCCGGAATTCTTAAACCGGGTCGACGATCAGATCGTTTTCCATGCTTTAAAAGAAGAGCATATCAGGGAGATTGTCGATCTTATGCTCGATGAGTTAAACAAGCGCATCGAAGAATACAGTTTACATGTTGAAGTATCCGAGGATGTAAAAGGTATGCTGCTCAGGGAAGGCTTCGATCCCGGTTATGGAGCGCGGCCGCTGCGCAGAGTGATCCAGCGCCGTCTTGAAGATGGCCTTTCAGAGGAACTGCTGCAGGGCAAGATAGCTCCGGGTGATACGGTCGAAGTTGTAGTTGATGACGAAGAAAGCCTCGATTTTCAGAAAAAATAGCAGAGATCGGGAGCACGGGTAACTGTGCTCCCGATCTGCGTTAATGTTATGAAAATACGAACTTTAGTTTAGATAAAGGATTTTTCCCCGGTTTTGTCGAAGAGTAAACCTAAAAGTGATGGGTATATTTTTTTGCCCTAATTAAGGGGTGTTCTAATTTGAAAATAGCTGTATCCGGCAAAGGGGGGGCTGGAAAATCTACGGTAGCCGCCCAATTGGTAAGTTGTTTTATGCTTCAGCAGATGCCGGTTTTTGCAGTTGATGCGGATCCGGACGCCAACCTGGGACTTGTCCTTGGTCTTGATCCCGAAAAACTGGATAGTCTGCGTCCTCTTGCTGAACTGGAGGATGTGATTGAAGCTAAAAATTTTGGCGGCGGAACCCTGGTTGATCTCAATCCTGATGTTGATGATGTCCTCGATAACTATACCCTGCAGGAAGGTCAGCTTCGCTTCCTTAAAATGGGCGCGATTAAACAGGGCGGTTCGGCCTGTTACTGTAAAGAAAACTCTTTTTTAAATGCCGTTTTAACAAATATGCTGCTTGATCGGAGCGAAGCGGTGGTTCTAGATATGAGCGCGGGGATTGAGCACCTGACCCGCGGCACGGCCCGCGGCATTAAAATGATGCTTGTAGTTGTCGAACCAACCAGGGCCGGCTTAAGTACAGCTTTGGCAGTCGATCGCCTGGCCGGCGATTTAGAGATAGAACAAATTTTGTTTGTCGGGAATAAGATCCGCAGTGATGCAGACCGCGCTTATCTCGAAGCTTCACTGCCCTCTGAAAGATTTGCGGGGATGATTGGTTTTTCAGAACAGGTTCTGGAAAGAGCCCGCCGTGGTGAGCCCCTGGTTTCCACAAAACAAGATCTTTTACCCGGCTTAGAAAAAATTTATGACCAGGTATGCAGGAGGTGATTAAGCACGCTTAGATCCTTTTTGATAAAAAGTTTATTAAAGTGAAATAAATGTGAATCAAGGGGACAGGTTGGATTTAAAAGAAGTTACATTCTTATTTAGGAAACCTACAAGGAGGTTAGACCACATAATGTCCGAAGGAAAGAAAAAAATTGACAACAGAAGGACGATTGACCCGGCTGCGCTGGCCGTTATCGATAAAAATACCGCTAACGGCCAGATTGAGAGTGCCTATGAACGTTACGTAAATATGCAGCCCCAGTGTAATTTCGGGCGGACCGGAGTATGCTGCCGGATTTGCCTGCAGGGACCCTGCCGGATTACCAAGAAGTCGTCCAAGGGTGTCTGCGGGGCGCATGGTTACACCATCGTTGCCCGCAACCTGATCCGGGCGATTTCCGGTGGATGCGGCGCTCACGCCGACCACAGCCGGCACATGATCTATACCATTCATGAACTGCTCGAAGGCAAGGCCCCGGATTACTCGATTGAAGATCCCGATAAACTGCACCGGGTGGCCGAAAGAATCGGCCTCACCGTTGACGGTAAAGACGATGAGGATCTTTTGAAAGAAGTCCTTGCTGTCGCAGAGTCCGATTTTACCAAGATAGACGAAGAACCTTGCAAATGGCTGGAAAGCACGGTTGTTCCTGAAAGGATGAAGGTCTTTAGCGACTGTAATATACAGCCGCGCAGTGTCCATACCTCAATTTCCGAGGTGATGGGTTCAACTCACATGGGAGTCGATCACGATCCAGTAAACCTGATCTTCCAGGGATTGAAAACTTCCCTGGCAGACTACATCGGGATGCACATTGCCACCGACCTCTCCGATATCCTCTTCGGGACCCCTAAACCGGTCACTACAGAGGCGAATTTCGGGGTGATGGATCCTGAAATGGTCAATATTGCCGTGCACGGACATAACCCGCTTTTAAGTGAAATGATTGTCCGCCAGGCCCGCGAAATGAAAGCGGATGCCGAAGCGGCCGGAGCGAAAGGTGTTAAGTGCATGGGGATCTGCTGTACCGGTAACGAAGTGTTGATGCGCCAGGGAGTTCCGGTCCTGACCAATTTCCTTTCCCAGGAACTGCCAATTATGACCGGCGCTGTCGACCTGATGGTGGTCGATGTGCAGTGTATCATGCCCGGAGTAAAAGCCGTGGCAGACTGTTTCCACACCCGTGTAGTGACCACCATGTCCCATTCTAAGATCCCCGGATCTTACCATGTGGAATTTACCCATGACCGCGCTGTGGAGAAAGCCCGTGAAGTAGTCACCATGGCTATTGAGGCATTTAAGGAGCG
>PWEB01000058.1 GCA_003553305.1 Syntrophomonadaceae bacterium | reverse complement strand
TGGTAATAGCCGAAGGCATTCTTAAATGTTCCATCGCTTCAAGCATCTCCTCGATCGGCTGATTGGTAAACACAAAAAGGGTAAAGCTCATCGCAGTCAGCGCCTTCAGTATGATCAGGGAAGCCAAAACTACTCGCTCCGGGTCCGGGGGAAGTCCTGCTCCGAACACAAGTGGAATACTCATCAGGGCCAGGAAAGGCAGCAGCACGGAAAGTCTTTTTAAAAGCTGTCCGGGACCTAAACCGGCCAGCATGGCAAAGCTTACAGAGAAAACCAGGGCCGCCCCTAAAAGCCAGAGATTGTTGATACTGATTACCCCAAAAACGAAAATGATCCCGACCACCAGTTTAGTACGCGGTTCCCAGGGCTGCCTGGTATCCCTTTGGTTCTGGCGATACTTTAAGTTCGGTGCATGATGATCCCCATGGCCCACTGTTACTTATCCCCCCCATATTCTGCTTCTACTTTGCTGCTTTCAAATTCTTGATGTAAATCAAAAAGGTAAAGCAGACATTCTAAGTGAAAATCTTCGGACTCACGCACTGCCGTGCTTTTCATTCTTAAAATAGGGTCTTTGAGAATAGCATTCATAATCGATTTGCCCATATTTTCCACAACCTGCTTTTCCCTATCGCTTAACTGGCTGAGCTTACTGCCTATAAACCTTTCTGTTTCAGCCTGGCGCACCGCATCAGCCTTTTCCCGTAGAGCCTTAATAACCGGGGCGATGCTTAAGGTTTTAAACCAGGCCTGGAATTCTTCTGACTCTTCAACAATCATATCTTTAGCGGCCCAGGCCTCTTTTTCGCGCTCCTGCTGATTTTCGGCCACCGCCTGCTGCAGACTGTCCATGTCAAAGAGATAAACATTTTTCAGCTCTCCCACGGCGGGATCTATGTCCCGGGGCACCGCTATATCAATCACAAAAAGCGGCCGGTTATTCCGTCGGGCCATAATCTGCTCTAGATCTTCCCGTCGCAAGATCAGGTGAGGCGCCCCGGTAGAACTGATTATGATATCAATCGCAGACAGAGTTTCTTCTTTCCGGCTGAAGTCGATGGTTTGGCCGTTAAAGAAATGAGCCAGGTCTTTAGCCCGCTGATAAGTGCGGCTGGTCACCCGGATATCCTTAACGCCCAGGCCGTGTAAATGCTGCAGAGTAAGCCTGGACATCTTACCGGCTCCAATCACCAAAACTGTTAGATCATCGAAGCAGCCCAGCTCTTTTTTAATCATGTCCACAGCCACGTAACTGACCGAGACAGAATTATGGTTAATTTTGGTTTCATTCTGCACTCTTTTAGCGCACTTGGCCGCCTGCTGAAAGAGACCGTGCAGCGCTTTGTCCACTGCACCGGCTTGTTTTGCTTTTTCGTAAGCTTCCCTGACCTGGCCCTGGATCTGAGTTTCTCCTAAAATCATCGAGTCAAGTCCGGCCGTTACCCTTAAGAGATGCGTTACTGCCTCACACCCGCTGTAGTAGTAAATACAGTTTTTTAGTTCCTCAAAGGTGGCTCCCCTGACCTCTTCTAGCATGGTAATCAGGGCCGCTCGTCCGGCATCAGCATCTTCAGTCCGGGCATAAATTTCTGTACGGTTACAGGTAGAAAGAATGACGCTTTCTTTAACCACTTCGCTTGCGGCCAGGCATTGATAAGCCTGGTCCTTATGTTTGTCGGCAAAAGCCATCTTTTCCCTGGTTTTCAGGGCTGCTGTCTTGTGATTAATGCCTAATACTAAAACTTGCATCTTAAATTGAAAACTCCTCGCTTTAAAGGTTTGCTAGGAAATTATTTTCGATGATTGATCTTCTCCATCAATATGTTTTCTGACCGCGGCAAAAGCCTTTTCTGCCGCCCTGACGGTATCTTCAATGTCCTGCTCGTTGTGGGCCCGGGACACAAAACCGCTTTCAAACTGGGAAGGCGCAATGTAGACCCCCTCCTTAAGCAGTTCCCGGAAGAATATTTTAAAATACTCCAAATTGGAGCTCTTCGCGCTCTCAAAATCTGTTACTGCCTGGTCTGTAAAGTAGGTGCAAAACATGGTGCCGATTCCGGACTGCTGAATAGCAATATTATGCTCAGATGCTGCAGCAGCGATTCCGGCGCTCAGCTTTTCGCGCCGGGCAGACATTTGCTCGTAAAAATTAGGTTCTTTGAGCATCTTTAAGGTTTCAATGCCCACGGCCATGGCCAGGGGGTTCCCGGAGAGGGTCCCGGCTTGATAAACCGGACCGGTGGGGGAAACCTGCTCCATCACTTCATGCCGTCCACCGAAGGCTCCCACCGGCATGCCCCCGCCGATAATTTTACCGAGGGTAGTTAAGTCCGGGTTTATATTATAGTGCTCCTGGGCGCCGCCGTAGCTAACCCGAAAACCGGTCATCACTTCGTCAAAAATCAAAAGCGCCCCGTAATCTTCAGTAACTGCGCGCAAACCCTCTAAAAAACCGGACTTCGGCTTAACCAGTCCCATGTTGCCTGCTACCGGCTCAACAATCACCGCGGCAATTTCTTCACCGCATTTTGAAAAAGCCTCTTTTACAGAATTCAGATCATTGAAAGGCAGAGTAATCGTATCGCCGGCCGTTCCACCGGTCACCCCCGGACTGTCCGGAGCGCCTAAAGTCGCAACGCCAGAACCGGCTTTAATCAAAAAACTGTCACAGTGACCGTGGTAACAACCGGTAAACTTGATAATCTTGTTACGATTTGTATAGCCTCTGGCCACTCTCAGCGCGCTCATTACCGCTTCGGTTCCTGAATTGACCATCCGCACCAGTTTGACTGAAGGCACAGCTTCCACTACCAGCCGGGCCATTTCTGTTTCTAAGGCAGTGGGAGCGCCAAAACTGGTCCCATTGTGGGCAGTCTTCCTGATCGTCTTCACGATGCTCGGGTGGGCGTGGCCTAAGATCAATGCCCCCCAGGAACCGACATAATCAAGATAGGAGTTGCCGTCGGCATCAAAAACCCGGCTGCCTTCTCCTTTTTCAATAAATAGGGGGTGGTGGGCGATTGATTTAAAGGCCCGGACCGGGCTGTTCACTCCACCCGGAATAACTTTTTTGGCTTCAGCAAAAAGCGCTTTCGAATTTTCATACATCGTTAATATCCCTCCGTTAAAACTTTTTTGACCCAGTCAGCGCCAAACATTACTATATTAAAAACGCAGGCTCCTTTAACCCTGGTTAAGCCAGGCTACTGCATCTTTGGCATGATAGGTAATGATCATATCCGCCCCGGCCCGCTTCATGGATAGCAGTTGCTCCAGCACCACCCTTCGCTCATCGATCCAGCCTTTGGCGGCAGCAGCTTTGACCATGGCGTATTCACCGCTGACATTATAGGTGGCCACCGGGACATTAACTGCTTCCCGCACCGCCCTGGTTACATCGAGATAAGAAAGAGCCGGCTTGACCATAACCATATCTGCTGCTTCCCCGATATCGAGGAGCGCTTCCCGCTGAGCTTCCCGGACATTGGCCGGGTCCATCTGGTAAGAACGGCGGCAGCCAAACTGCGGCGCGGAACCGGCGGCATCGCGGAAGGGCCCGTAAAAGGCCGAAGCGTATTTTACTGCGTAGGACATAATCGCTGTATCAGTAAAATTTTCATGATCTAAAGCGCTGCGGATCGCAGCAACCCGGCCGTCCATCATATCCGAAGGGGCGATAATATCAGCCCCGGCCCGGGCATGGGATAACGCTACTTCGGCTAAAAGATCCAGGGTATCGTCATTTAAAATCTTACCGTCTTTGACAATCCCGCAGTGACCGTGGTCGGTATACTCACATAAACAGAGGTCGGTAATCACCAGCAGATCAGGATAGCGATCCTTGATTGCGGCAGCCGCTCTCTGCACTGCTTCTTCTGAATCACTGGCCGGGGTGCCCCGCGCATCCTTGTAATCCGGGATGCCGAAAAGCAGGACAGCCGGAATGCCCAAAGCTTGCACGCTGCCTGCTTCCTGAACCACCCGGTCTACTGAAAAACGAGATACGCCGGGCAAAGAATCGACCGGTTCAGCAACATCTTTCCCGTTAACCAAGAAAAAAGGATAGATCAGATCGGACGGGTTGAGGTGGGTTTCTCTGACCATGCCGCGCATCGTTTCTGAACTGCGCAGGCGGCGGGGCCTTTGATGGGGAAGATCAGTCATTTTTTAACGCCCTCCTTTAGTGTCATAGATAGTAACTCTCTATAGCTTCGATTAAACCGTCAATAGTATATTCTTTTGCTTCAACATCCACTTTTAAACCTTGCTCGCGAACGGTTGCTGCCGTAATCGGGCCAATTGCAGCCAGGCTCACTCCATTTAAAAGATCAGCAGCATGATCTCCCAGCATAGTAATTAAGTTGTGGACGGTGGAGGAACTGGTGAAAGTGATCAAATCAATTTCTTTTTCTCCGAGCAGTTCTTTGAGCAGGGCAGTATTGCCTTCCCCGCGCACGGTACGATAAGCTTCAACATTATCAACTACAGCCCCCAAAGCTTCAAGCGATTCCGGCAGCACCTTGCGGGCCAGGTCAGCGCGGGGCAAAAGCACCCTCTCGCCGGTTGATATTTTAGATTGCAGTTGTTCCACGACCGCCTCAGCCCGGTATTCAGATGGCACATAAGCTACCTGCAGGCCTCTTTCTTCCAGGGCCTCCCTGGTTTTTGGGCCGATCGCGCAAACTTCAGCTCCTTTTAAATCACGAATATCCCGGCCTGTTTCCCGCAACCGGTTGAAAAAATGTTTAACCCCGTTTTCGCTGGTAAAAATTATCCAGCTATATTCTTCAAGCTGTCCAAGGGACCGGTCCAGGGCAGCGTAATCGGCGGGAGGAACAATTTTGATAACCGGAAATTCAATGATTTCAGCACCGAGCGCTTCGAGTTTTTCGGCAAATAGGCTGGCCTGCTCACGGGCTCTTGAAACTACAATTCTTTTTCCAAAAAGCGGCTTCTGCTCCAGCCACTGCAGTTGTTCACGCATCCTGACCACATCACCGGTTACGATCACCACCGGAGGTTTGAAATTTGCTTCTTTAGACTTTTCGGCAATATCCGACAAGCTGCCGACCAGGGTGCGCTGCCCGGCCTGGGCTCCCCGGTGAATCAGGGCCACCGGAGTTGACGGATCCAGGCCTTCAGCAACCAGGCGCCTGGTAAGCTCAGCAAGATTGCCCATACCCATCAGGATAACATTTGTTCCTGCTCCTCCGGCCAAAGCCGACCAGTTTAAAGCAGAGTCTTTTTTGTTCGGATCTTCATGACCGGTAATCACCGTAAAACCGGAGGCTACTCCCCGGTGGGTGACCGGGATCCCGGCGTAAGCAGGAACGGCTATCGCGGAGGTAATGCCGGGGATAATTTCAAAAGCTATATTCTGCTCAGCCAGACAGGCAGCTTCTTCGCCGCCTCGGCCGAAAACAAAAGGGTCGCCCCCTTTTAAGCGGGTCACGATCTTGCCCTGGGCGGCTTTTTCGGCCAGAAGATTATTAATTTCCTCCTGCTGCAGGGTATGCCGATCGGGTAGTTTGCCAACATAAATCAACTCCGCTTCTTTGGAAGCGTACTGCAGCAGGCGGGAGGAAATCAGGCGATCATAGATCAGCACCCCGGCCTTTTTAATACAATTTAAACCTTTCAAAGTAATCAAGTTTGGATCGCCGGGGCCTGCCCCGACCAGGTATACGATTCCTTTTGATTGTTTATTATTTTTCATCTGCTATTTAACACTCCTGCCTGATTTGATCGAGGATATTGCCGCAACCTTGCTGCAGCAGCCTTTCAGCCAAGGCGGTTCCGATATTTTCAGCCCCGGCGGACGGGCCTCTTTCTGTTTCACGGAAATGCACCTGACCATCTGTTGAAGCGACCATACCCTGCAGAACTAATTGATCGCCTTTAAGCTCAGCTAAAGCCCCAACCGGGACCTGGCAGCCACCTTCCAGTTTTCTTAAAAATGCCCGCTCTGCAAGCACTGTTTTCTCGGTCTGCGGGCAGTTCAAAGCAACCATCAGGGCCGCGGTTTCCGCTTCACCGCTCCTAATTTCGACCCCGACTGCTCCCTGGCCGATTGCAGGCAAGCAAATGTCACCGCTGATTATATCGCTGATTGCATCAGACCAGCCTATCCTCTTCACCCCGGCATAAGCAAGGATAATCCCTTCATATTCGCCCTTTTGCATTTTCTTCAGACGAGTGTCGAGGTTGCCGCGCACCGGCTGTATATCAAGATGGGGATAGTGATGTAACAGCTGGGCCTTACGCCGCAAACTGCTGCTGCCGATCCGATCGCCCGGTTTAAAAGCAGACAACTGTTTAACCGGCCCTGCGCTGAGCAGGACGTCCCAGGGCTGTTCACGGGTCATCATCGCCCCGATGATCAGGCTTTCGGGCAGGGTAGTCGGCATATCCTTCATACTGTGCACGGCCAGATCGATTTCCCGGTTCAGTAAAGCGGTTTCCAGCTCTTTAATAAAGACCCCTTTATCACCGATTTTCTCAAGCGGGAGGTCTGTTACTACATCGCCGGTGGTTTTAATTTCCCGCAGGACAAACTTAATCTCCGGGAATTCCTTGACCAGGACATCTTTAACCAGGTTAGCCTGAATCAAGGCCAGCTTACTGCTTCTGGTTCCGATGATCATTTTTTTCATCAGCTTTCCTCCCTGCTGTATGCTTCGATCAGTTCTGCAACCTTCCGGTCGATAGCCGCCCGGGGCAGCCTCTTAAATTTGCTGAAGAATTCTTCCCCGGCCAGTTTTTCAAACAGGGCTCTTCTGTGCACCTTGTCTTCAACCTTTTCTATAACCAGGGGCCGGATCTCACCCAAAAAACGGGCAAATTCAGCATGTTCAATACCAAGGCTGTTGTTCAGTTGATCCCTTAAGCGGCGGGCCAGGGCAGGGCTTTTACCTGCTGTTGAAACAGAAATGGTCAGCGGTCCTTTTTTGAGGAGGGCCGGCAGAAAAAAATTGCACTTATCCGGTTCGCTGACCGAATTAACCAGGATGCCCCGCTCTTTACAATCTTCTGCCGCCTGCCGGTTAACTTCTTTGCTGTTCGTAGCGCAAATAACTATAAACTTATTTTTCAGATATACAGGCCGGTAGATATCGGCCAGGTATTCAATATTTCCTTGTTTGTGCATTTGACCCAGGATGGGATTTAAAGAGGGACTGACCACGCTGATCCGGGTCCGGTAAGCTAGCATAGTTTTCACCTTGCGTTCAGCAACGGATCCGCCACCGATAACAAGACATTCTCTTCCTTCTAAATCTACATGCAGTGGGCAAAATGATTCCAAGTATCTGGACCCTCCTGTTCCTGAAAAACTTTGTAATGCAAATAATAAACTCCGGCCTTCGTTGATCCAAAGCCGGAGTCATTATCCATAAAAAAGCGCCGTGGTGAATATACAGCGGCGCATCTACGCGACCAGCCCTTTCACTCGAAGGGGAACGTTGCGACACTCAGGCAGGTCTCCTGGCTTGCAGTCCTCACCTTCCCCTCCTTCCCAGCTTATCGCCAGTGGACTCTCGGGGTTGGCTCGTGCTTACAGTGACGGGATCGCACCGGATTCTCACCGATTTCCCTATTCACCCTTAAAGGGCACCTGAATGTATCTATTCAATTGACATTATATTAGCACAGAATAATTAGATTGTCTACACAAAATGTGACATCCTCACGGGGTCGATAGACCCCGAGGATTCCCGCCGGAGATTCTAAAAAACAAGTAAAGAAAAACCCCGGCAGTGGAGGGCCGAGGTTTTTCCTATCAAATATGCATCTCTAAAAAAAATTGAAGGAGGGATGCATTTAATGAACAGCATTGCTCCAGCTTGCACTCAAGCTTCCGCCGTTGTAGTTAACACTGATTGATTGATCTTCGTAGCTTTCCACTATATGTGAAGGGTGCGGAAATTCACCAAAATATTGAAAAGTAAGGTCTGCGGGAACCCAGCCGAGGTCTTCAACATAAAACTCAGCCCAGCTGTGGCGGGTGCCCTGCAGTGAACCAGTCGTCATCGCTCCGCGCTGCGCACGGGCAAAACCGATTACCTCTCTTGCCTCAATGCCCATCGAGCGAATATCTCTGATAAAAGCCCGGGCCAGGTCGCGGCAGTTACCACTACCTGCATACTTGTTAAACACCCCGCGTGCTTTATCTATAGTATCATTTGATGAGTTGATCGATACCGGGCGAACGGCAATGTCGAAATCAGCAACAATCGTCTTTGTTTCACCCGGGGCAATATTTCCAAGGTTAAAAGTGCTTACCCGCCCGGATGATGAAACTTGACTGTAGTTTACTGATCTTAATGAAGTTGTCTGGTAAGGGGATCTATTTTCTAACAGGGGCACTGAAACCATAACATTATTAGCAGTGCTTCCACCGTTGTTTGTCAAGGCAACTTCCATTCTGAAAGTATAGCTGCTTGTTGCTCCCCATGAATAAGTAACTGCTTCCGCAACCTCGGGTTCGGGTTCGGGCTCTGGTTCGGGTTCGGGCTCTGGTTCGGGCTCTGGTTCCACCGACTCTTCTACTATTTCTGTTTCGGGGGCATTTTCAGGATTTTCAATGCCGGGGGCAGTTGTCTGGCTAACAGCTTGATTATCGCTTGTCTGATCATTACCAGCGTCTTCATTTTCGCTTTCATCTTTCCTGTCATCGTTCTCTTTAGCTTGATCATCTTTTTCAGATAGCTCGTTATTATCTTCAACTTCTTCTTTTTCTTCTTCTGTTACCGCTTCTTGGATTGATTCTACTTCTTTTGCTTCTACTGACTCTTCTTCAGCAGAACCGGATTGATCCTTACTTTCTTTATCTTCTCCGTTCTCTTCAACTTCTTCAGACTGTTTGTTCTGCTCGCTGAAGGCAGCCTCCACTTTGCTGCTCACAAACGATGTTTCGGTGTCTCCGAATAACAGGTAAAACCCTGCTCCCATCATGACCACTAAAACTGCTAAACAAATACTTACACTTTTAATCCATCCACTATTCTTCTTCATCAAAAAGCCCCTCCTTCAGAGGGACCGACAAAGTAAAACGTGTTTCCTGTTTCGGTAGCCAGGCTGCCATAGCTCATGATAGAGCGTTAGACCCTTTAGCTTTGCGCCCCTGCTTTTCAACAGGTTTGCCTTTGTCGGTCAGGTTTATTTTCTGCCCGGGGTTTAAACTAAGCTTGTCCGGACCAAACTTCCTTCATCTTATCCTTTTTTATAAATTAATAACCTGTTTCGGTAGCCAGGCTGTCATTTCTCCGGAGGAGCGTTAGACCCTTTAGCTTTGCGTCCCTGCTTTTCAGCAGGTTTGCCATTATCGTTCAGGTTACACTTGTACCACTAAATACATTATACGTCTATATGAACTTTTTGTCAACAACCCGCGATCAATCATTTAAAATCTTACCCAAGGGGGATCGGCTATATCACGCCGAAATCTTACCGAGGGGATGTGAAATGACTATGTCAACGAAGATAGCTATACCCCGGCATAAGACAAACCACAAAATCTAGTCCCAGGCGCCATAGATAGCCAGGCTTGGGACGAAATAAAGCCCGGTGCCTTAGAAATAGATTTACTGGCAAAAGGAGCTTTTGCTAATTTTAATAATCATCCCTCAGAAGAAATTGCGGAAAGCAGAATACACTACAGAAATCAAAGATTTTCGCAACCCTTTTACAAATTTTTACAACAGATCAGCTTTAAGATTTGCTGCAATATTTACTACCTTGTTCAAGTCCTCATTTATATCCGGCTTTTATAGTGCTCGGCTACCTCCCGCAGCATGCGAAACGACTTTTCTACTGTTTCTTCCCCGTCCTGGTTGACCAGGCAACAGCGTGCCGGGGCAAACCAGGCCTGCTTTAAGATTTGCTCGCGAGGAATACCCGCCCGGTAGAGGCTGGTCCAGAAATCGTCAAGCATTTTTACCATCGACCGCACGTTCTCCCTCTCATATTCCTCGGCCAGAGTCGGGGTTATTCCCCAGGAAATAATCCCCCCGCGATCAAGAAATGCCTTGACCTCATCAGCATAACGGCTGAAGATATGTCCCCGGGCCAATACATCCAGGGAAAGTACATCCAGCTCCATCTGCAGTAAAAATGACCAATCCGGATTACCGCAAAGGTGTACCCCCTTCGGCCCCGGGAAATTTCCCAGAAAGGTGAGGTAATCCTCTTTTGCCAGCTCATTGGTATAACCGGTAAAAGCCATAAAGATCATTTCCAAGCCTGGTTCGTCGACCCAGACAAAAGCGCCGGGGTGAACTTGCTGCATTTCACTTAACTGGGCCTGCAGTTTCTTTGCCACAAAATCGAAAATAATTTGTCTCACTTCTTCGTAGTAAATCATCGGCTTGTTGGTTTCATCGAGAATCTTAAGACCGTAACTGACCGGGCCGATACTCTGGCCGCGAATGTACTTGTAACCTGAAAAGTCCCGCTCCAAAAAGCGGTGAAAGACTGCCGAGTATTCCGGAGAAAAGCGGAAAAAAGCTTCATCCTCCCAGTAAGGCATAAATTCCTCGAAATCCTCATAGAACTTATCGATAGAAAACCTTATAGCCCGTTTTTGAGGATCAAGGATTATCCCGGGGAAATGCTCCGAAACCTGGGCATACATGTCTTCCATAAAGTCCACTTTCGGCAGCTGGGGCCAAAAAGGAATATCAAGAGTCAGGGCAAGTTCCAGAGCTTCGTCTACATCGGTGTGGGGCATGATTCCCATGGCTGTAGTCTGGCAATTACCTTCCAATTTCATTAACGGTTCTCCCCTTCATCAAGCAGCATTCATTCACCTTTCAACTATTAAAGTCTGGTGATATCCTGGGCCATCTTTTAAGAAGATATGGTTCCCATTTCACCATCCTCCCCCTGCTAAATACTTAAAACACCTTAACAGTAGAAATCCGCTTAACCTTAAAAAAGCTGCCGATCCTTTTCACATTACGAGCGCTACAAAGATCATACTCACTTTTAAACAACCAGGCTGCCGGTTAATAGCCCGGCAGCATTCAGTTTGTCTGTCTATTTTAAGCTACTGAAGGGTTGCAGCCAGATCTTCCTCAGCATTGCCAACGGGCATAATGTTAAATTTCTCGACCAGGACATTGAGTACATTGGGGGAGATAAAAACAGGCAGGCTCGGTCCAAGACGAATATCCCTGAGGCCGAGATAAAGCAAGGTTAGCAGGATTGCTACCGCTTTCTGCTCATACCATGAAATAATCAACGAAAGCGGAAGATCGTTCAGGTCAAGCTCAAAAGCATCTGAGAGGGCGGAAGCCACCTTGATCGCCGAATAAGCATCGTTACACTGGCCCATATCGAGCAGCCTCGGAATTCCGCCTATATCGCCTAAATCCATGTCGTAAAAGCGGTATTTACCACAGGCCAGGGTCAAGACCAGGGTATCAGAAGGGGCCTTCTCCACAAATTCGGTGTAGTAATTGCGCCCGGATTTGGCCCCGTCGCAGCCACCGACCAGGTATATATGCCTCAGAGCACCGCTCTTTACAGCCTCGACTACTTTATCGGCAACTCCCAGCACAGCGCTGTGAGCAAATCCAACCTGGACACTACCCTTATCCTCGGCTTCAGCAAAACCGGGCATATCCAGGGCTTGCTCTATAACAGCACTGTAATCATCACCTTCAATATGCACAGCGCCGGGCCATCCAACTACCTCACGAGTATAAATGTTCGTCAAATAGGATTCTTTCGGTTTTTGCAAGCAGTTAGTAGTCATAACAATCGGGCCCGGGAAGTCAACAAATTCCTTTTGCTGCCTCTGCCAGGCGGTGCCATAATTGCCATAGAGATGATCATGTTTCTTCAATTCAGGATAACCGTGGGCCGGGAGCATTTCACCATGGGTGTAAACGTTGATACCCTTTCCTTCAGTCTGTTCCAGAATTTTTTTCAAGTCATACAAGTCATGGCCCGATACAAGAATACACTTCCCTTTTTTATGGCCAAGAGGAACATTGGTCGGTACCGGATCGCCGTAGGCCGCTGTGTTAGCAGTATCGAGCAGTTCCATTGCTTTAAGATTAATCTCCCCGCACTTTAAAGCCAGGGCCAGCCAGTCATCCATGGAAAGGTCCGGGCTGTTCAGGGCAGCCAAACCTTCTTGCAGGAAAGCATAAATACTGTCATCTTCCTGGCCGAGTATAGCGGCATGATGGGTATAAGCTGCGACACCGAGCAGGCCATAAAACATGGTCTGCTGCAGGGAAACAATGTCTTCAGAAACGTCCTTACCCGACGGGCGGCAGGGATGGCCGATCTCTTCTCCCTGCTTGATCATACCTTCCATATCATGCGCAGGAAGGAAACTTACAGCAGGCTCGGCAAAATCAACTTTACCACGGGATGATTTTACTTGTTCTTTGAAATTTTCCCTTAAACTAACCGCTTCCCTGACATACTCTACATACCGTTCCGGATCAAAATTAACATTGGTCAAAATAGAAAAAAGGGCTTTCGCAGTAAAACGGTTAATTCTTTCATCGACTAGATCGAGCCTGCGCCCTTCGCGAGCAAAAAAACCAAGCCCCTTAAGCGCATGGCTCAATAAATCCTGCAAAGCTTTAACCTCGGGAGTTTTCCCGCAAACCCCCTGTTTAGTACAGGCATACCCTTTCGCTGTTTGCTCGCACTGATTACAAAACAATTTAAACCCTCCTTAATAAATTATCTGTCAGCTTCCTTTATTTCTTCTTTTACCAAATCTGCAAATGTTTCCTTGCGCAGCTCAGCCAGTAAAGCATCCTGGGCACGCTGCAGGATACCATGCACCCGGCAGGCAGGTTGATTTTTACAATAACTGTTTTCAGCCAGGCACGGATTTATTGCAACCCTGCCCTC
>PWEB01000063.1 GCA_003553305.1 Syntrophomonadaceae bacterium | reverse complement strand
TTGATTCATGATATTGGTAAAATTACCATTCCTTCCGATATATTAAATAAGCCGGGTAAAATAAGTAACCCGGAATTTGAAATCATAAAAACCCATTGCGAGATTGGCTATAATATTTTAACACCGATTTTCGCGTTCACTAATCTAATAAACATTTTACCACATCACATTTGCTAAAACCCTTTTAGTAAAGGGTTTTTTGCATCTCAACCATATGCACACATCTCAAAACCTTATCATTAATGGCGTATATAATGCCTTATTCCTAAAGTTAAAACATAGATCGTGTATAACCATTTAAAAGTTACGTGCCAGCAATTACTTATATTCAGGGCAATAAGAGCAGTAACGAGAAATAAGCATAAACAATATGGTTGTTTTATAGTTTTAGCTTGACATATATAAACGGCATATAGTATAATTAAAGCATGAGAGATGCCACTTTTTTCACCAGGCCGGTCGCCGACTGGCAACGCAGATATGAAGCGCTGAGGTCCGCTTTTGTCGAAAGGCAACCTGACCGGGTTGTAGCCGAACGTTTCGGCTACAGCCCAGGTTATGTCAGTCTTTTAAAACACAAATTCCGCCACGGCAAAATTGACCTGTCCGAGCCGGTCATGGAAGGGCGGACTAAGCGCCACAAGATTGACACCAAAGCCAGACAGCTGATCTGCGATTACCGCCGCAAGAACCTTTCCGCGGGTGAAATTACCGAACTGCTCTCTGAAGATGGCTACGACCTCTCGGTGCGCACTGTGGAGCGGGTACTGGCCGAAGAAGGTTTTCCCAAACTGGCGCGCCGGACCCGCTTGAAGATCGGGCGTACAGTTAAGGGCGCTGCCGTGCCCGAGCGTGCGAAGCAGATCTCTTTGGCAGAGCTTGAAGGCAAAACCATGCCCTCGGCCGGTGCCGGTGTTTTCTTATTCGCTCCTTTCCTGGCCCAGCTCGGTTTCGACAAGATTGTGGCAGAAGCCGAGCTGCCTGAGAATAAATACCTTTCCGCTTTAAACTATACCTTATCGATTTTGGCTTTAAAGCTGCTCGGTGAAGAGCGTTATGCTCACGTTACAGATCACAGCTTTGATTCAGGGTTAGGTCTTTTTGCCGGGCTAAACCTGCTGCCTAAATGCACTGCTCTTTCAACATACTCTTATTCCCTGGACCAGGAACATATCTTAAGGCTGCAGGAAGCTTTTGTTAAAAAAGCGCTAAAGCTTTGTTTTTACGAGCAAAGTATCGTGAACTTAGATTTTCATACCGCCCCTCATTTTGGTGACGAGTCAGTGCTTGAAGAACACTGGGCAGGGGCCAGGGGTAAAAGAATGAAAGGAGCGTTTAGTCTTTTTGCTCAGGATGCCGGGAGCAAGTTAATTTTATATACTGCGGCCGATATTAAGCGCAGCGAGTCGGACCGGCAGGTGCTTGATTTTCTGGAGTACTGGCAAAGGGTATCTCGCAAAAAGGATGCTACTTTTATCTTTGACAGCAAGTTTACCTCCTATGCGAACTTAAAAGAGCTCGATCTGCAGGGGGTAAAATTTATCACCCTGCGCCGCCGGGGCCAGAAGCTGGTTGAAGAAGCGGCAAAGCTTGAGCCCTGGCAAAAGATCAGAATCGAACATGATAAGCGAAAATATCCCAATCCTATGGTTCATGATTCTTTTGTTGAACTGCGCGGTTATGATGGGACTTTGCGCCAGGTGATCTTGAGCGGCAACGGACGGGAGAAGCCCTCTTTTCTGATCAGCAATGATTTCGAGTCGCCGGTGGAGTTACTCGTTGGCAATTATGCCCGCCGCTGGCGGGTGGAAAACAGCATTGCTGAAGCGGTGAAGTTTTTCCACTTAAACGCGCTGTCTTCGCCTATTTTAATCAAGATTCACTTCGACCTGGCACTAACGATGATCGCCGATACGCTTTATTATCGCTTAGCTCAGCATTTACGCCATTTTGAAAGTTGCGATGCCGGCAAGCTCTTCCGCCACTTTGTTGAAGGTCAGGGACATGTTATTGTTCAAGACGGCCGTATTATTGTCAACTACCCGAAGCGCGCTCACAACCCTGTTTTACGTGCCGTGAAGTGGGACAACCTGCCGACACAGATACCCTGGCTGGAAAATGCGCCGCTTGAGTTTCAGTTTAGGTAGGAGGCTGTGTTGGCTTTATACAGAATGACGGTTAAAGGTAAAGCGAAAATCGGTGATAAATTAACTGCTGGATTTTTGTGTTTTAGGGTGTTGAAAATCTGTTTTAAATAATCCTTTTTTAAATTAACAAATAATTAACGAAATTTTGCAGCTTGAGGTGTGGAAATGAGTAGGTACACAAATTTAGAACTAGACCGGCCTGTTGTGGGCCCGGAGATCTAAAGTGCGAGCCTCTTGCCGGCCCTTTAAGAAAGCAGGTTTTTGTGAAAAACGCCGCCTTTCATGATTACCGGCAGGTGAGCCCCGTTATCCTGGAGCAGGGAGATATCTTCCAGCGGGTTCCCGTCCACAACAATCATATCGGCCAGGGCCCCCGGGGCGATTACCCCCAACTCCCCTTTTTTGTTCAGGATCTCGGCGTTCACCGCGGTGGCCGCTTGAAGCACCTCGTTTGCCGGCAACACGGCCGCCCTGATCGCAAATTCCCGGGACTGCGCGTCCAGCAGCTCGCCCATCAGGTCGGTGCCGAAGCCCATCTTGACCCCGCCTTGACGGCAGATGCCCAGCATCTCGATCCCGGCCTCATTCACCTGCCGCAGCTTATCCATGACTACCTCGCTCACTCCCAGGTCCGGCCCCCGCCGGGCCGTTTCTGCGTAGCAGACCAGAGTGGGCACCATGTAGACATCGTGCTTGGCCATCAGGGCGGCTGTTTCCCGGTCAATAAGGTTGCCGTGCTCTATGC
>PWEB01000107.1 GCA_003553305.1 Syntrophomonadaceae bacterium | reverse complement strand
CTGAAAATCAACTTAATGCACGCATGTTTGATGATTACCATGGTATTGCAGAGGACCCGGCAACCGGAAGCGCTAACGGATGCCTGGCTGCTTACCTGGTCAGAAATAATTATTATGGAACGAACAGACTAGATATCCGGGTGGAGCAGGGTTACGAAATTGGCCGTCCGTCACTACTACTGCTCCAAGCGCATCAAATGAAAAAGGAAGAATGGGAAGCAGGGGAGGAGGCTGTAATTTCAGTATCCGTCGGTGGGAAAGCGATTCTGGTTGCCAGGGGTGAACTGCTCTGATCAAGATGATTTAGGCAGAAAAACAGCAGAGGGTTCTGCCCTGGATTGAAATCTTATAAAAAAATTTATGTCTAAAAAGCCACAGCCCGAATAAATAATGAGCTGTGGCTTTTTTAAAGCATCTGTTCTGTTCCCGCGGTTTTACCTGTAACTAGGCCTTAACTGCAGAGGAAGCTTAATTGTAGTGGGTTTTTTTGCGCTACAAACTCTCCACAACCAAATCGCCAACTTCACTGGTCGAATAGCCCATTGCCCCGGCATTCAGCGATTCTAATTTGTTTTTGCAGACATCGCCAACTGCTTGTTCAATGCTTTCGGCTGCCTCAGTTTCTCCAAAAAAATCGAGCATCATCGCACCTGCGCAAATGGAAGCCAGCGGATTTATGATGCCCTGTCCGGTATACTTCGGAGCAGATCCTCCGATCGGTTCAAACATTGAAACCCGACCCGGATGGATATTGCCCCCGGCAGCGATGCCCATGCCACCCTGGATCATCGCTCCCAGGTCGGTAATAATATCTCCAAACATATTATCGGTGACGATTACATCAAACCATTCCGGGTTTTTGACCATCCACATCACAATTGCATCAACGTGAGCATAGTCACGTTCAACTTCCGGGTAGGAGAGACCAAGTTCTTCAAACACCCGCATCCAGAGATCAGCAGAATAAGTTAAAACGTTGGTTTTGCCGCACAGAGTCAGTTTCTTACGCTGCCGCTTGGTTCGGCAATAGTCATAAGCATACCGCAGGCAGCGCTCCACACCGTAGCGGGTATTAATTGATTCCTGAACTGCTATCTCCTGGGGAGTGTCTTTACGCATAAATCCGCCTGCACCGGAATAAAGACTCTCGGTATTCTCCCTCACAATAACAAAATCAATATCCTGCGGTTCCTTATCCTTAATTGGAGTATATACACCAGGATAGAGTTTGACCGGACGCAAATTAATGTATTGGTCCAATTTAAAACGCAGCTCTAAGAGCAGGCCTTTTTCCAAAATGCCGGGTTTAACATCGGGATGACCGATTGCTCCTAAAAAAATCGCATCAAAATTTTTTAGTTCCTCCAATTCATGCTCAAGCAAGATATCACCGCTCCGCAGATACCGCTCTCCACCTAAATCGTACTCGACGGTTTCCATCTTAAAATTAAATTTTTCCTGGGCAGCCTCTAAAACTTTCAATCCTTCGTTAACTTGTTCTGGTCCGGTTCCGTCACCGGGTATTACTGCAACTTTATACACTTCAATCTTCCTCCCCTGCTACTATTAAATTTTTTGTTGTTCATACGCAGGCAGATTTTCTGCGCATTTACAATTGATTTTATAATCATACTATAAATTATGTGTATTTGAAAAGGATTACAGCAAAAAATAACTATCAAAAGCGCGCAAAGTTAGAAACTCACTATAAAAATAAAACCTGATATGATAAAGTAAACAAAACAGAAAGCAATTCATGATCAGGAGGCTTGATTTTTGCTAAAAAGAATATCTCCTAACCAGTACTTAAACAATATATTTGAAATAGATACCGATGATTTGTGGGATATGGGCATCAGGGGCATTATAACCGATATGGACAATACACTGGTTCCCTGGAGTGACCGGTCAGTTTATCCTATGCTGAACGAATGGTTTGCAGGCTTGAGAAACAAAGGATTTAAGCTTTTCATAATCTCTAACAACAGTAAGGAACGCGGAAACGAGCTGGCCCGCGAACTCGATATCCCTGCTATCTGGTATGCTGTTAAACCCCGCGGGCGCTCCTTTAGAAAGGCCCTTGAGCATATGCAGCTTCCGGCTGATCAAGTTGCGGTGATCGGGGATCAGATCTTCACCGATGTGCTTGGTGGCAATCTTCTTGGTGCTCACACCATATTGGTGAAACCAATTTCTGAGAAAGAGTTTATCTGGACCAAGCTGATGCGCATGCTTGAGCGAATGGTGATCGGATCCATAAACAAGAATCAATCTGAGAAGTGAGTTTAACTTGATCTTTCGCCATTCTATTTGACATATAATCACCTGTATCGTAAGATATAGCTTAGTAAATAGATATAGCTTAGTAAAAAAAGGAATAAAAAAAACACCTGAACGTAAATGGCAAACCTGTCGAAAGGCAGGGACGCAAAGCTAAAGGGTCTGAGGTTGGTTATGAACAGCCGTGATTGCCTGGCTGCCGAAGCAGGTTTTTTTTGTCTGGATTAGTTTTTTGGAGTGAACATAAAGTCACTGCTTTTTCCAATCGCAGGGTAAGCATACCCTTATATTATCTGAAATACTGGCATTTTTACATCTTATTAGCAGGAAATAGTAAATTGACCACGAAGATAAATAATGACATTTAGAAGTAATTTTCTCATATATTTGAAAAAACCCTTGATTAATAAACAAATTGTGGTAAAATATTAAATTACTAGAACTTATCATACACCTGACGAGAATTCGCAACCCCATCCGAAAGGAGGGCGACGCAAAGCCTTGGATCTTAAGCCCCTGTAAAGGGTATGATTGCCAGGCTGCCGAAGCAGGACTTTTTAATTTGTTTTTATTATTTATACTATTAATCATAAATGGCTAAGAGCAGATATAT
>PWEB01000301.1 GCA_003553305.1 Syntrophomonadaceae bacterium | reverse complement strand
TATAATCAAGATATAATCAAGATAAGGCACTGCTATCAAGTGCCTTATCTTACAGTAATGATTCTAATTCTTACCATACTTTCAATCTATAGGGAGCGAGGTTTTTCATACTGATCCTGGAAAATGCAATTCTGGTTGGTCTCGACACCAATCAACCCGGTCAAGATATTGAACGTTCAATGGAAGAATTAGCTTTCCTCACTGATACTGCAGGTGCAGCAGTCCTGGATAAGGTCATCCAAAATAGAAGTGCTCCTGATCGGGCTTACTACATAGGAAGAGGAAAAACCGAAGAAATTGCTAGATTAGCTGAACTGCATGAAGCTGATATGGTCATTTTTAATGATGAGCTTTCTCCATCTCAAATCCGTAACCTTGATCAGGTTATCGATGCTAAAGTGATAGACCGCACTGCCCTGATTTTGGATATTTTTGCTCGCCGGGCGCTTTCCAGGGAAGGTAAATTGCAGGTAGAGCTGGCCCAGATGCATTATCTCTTACCAAGGCTGATTGGGCTGGGCAACCAATTATCGCGCCTGGGTGGTGGAATTGGAACGAGGGGACCAGGTGAAACCCAGCTGGAAGTGGACAGACGGGTCATCCGGCGCCGAATCAGCGATCTGAATAAGGAAATTAAGACTTTACGAAAACACAGGGCACTGCACAGAGAACGCCGTGAACGCAACCGCTGCAGTGTAATAAGCCTGGTCGGTTATACCAATGCAGGCAAATCAACCCTGCTTAATGCTTTGACCGGCGCTGATCTATACACCGAAGATAAATTATTTGCCACTTTAGACCCCACCGTCCGCCGCGGCACAATCAATGGAAATACCCAGGTCTTATTTACAGATACCGTTGGTTTTATTGAAAAACTGCCCAGGCAACTTATTGCCGCATTTCAGGCTACCCTGGAAGAACTGCTTGCTGCCGATCTTTTGCTCCATGTTATCGATTTAAGCCACCCCGACTATTTAAACCAGATAAAAGTGGTTCGTGATCACCTTTCTGCCATTGACGAGGAACATCACCAGCGTGAAATGCTGGTTTTTAACAAGACTGATCTTGTCGAAGAAAGCTCTGAAAGATCGTCCCTGGTTCGTGAATTTCCGGAAGCAGCTTTTATTTCCGCAGCTACAGGGGAAGGTTTATCTGAATTAAAAGATTCCATCGCCGCATTTGTTCAAAAGCAGCTATGGAATCTGAAAATCTACCTGCCCTACAGTGAAGGCAAGCTCTATGCTGAATTACAGGAACATGGTAATGTGCAAAGTGTCGAGTCAAAACCTGAACACATTGAAATAGTAGCAGCTGTTGATTCAAAACTAGCTGTCAAGTTAGAACCCTTTACGAGATCATCTAACAATCAATCCAGGTAAACCATATCTAATACCCGGTCTGTTTACTTTACATTCTGCGAAACAAGCCGATTATTTTACCGAGAATATCAATTTCACTGATCCGAATCGGCTCGTATAAATCATTCTCGGGCTGCAGGAGATAACCATCTTTCTCATAGTACAGGCGTTTTACTGTCGCTTCATCTCCCATCAAAACAGCAACAATTTCACCATTCTCGGCAGACTGCTGCTGCCTGACTATGACATAATCACCATCACTGATCCCGGCTCCTATCATGCTTTCTCCGGAAACCTTCAGTACAAAGCAACCCTCATCGGCTGAAATTGCTGTAGGTACCGGAAAATAACCCTCCTTGTTTTCTTCAGCAAGGATTGGCTGTCCGGCAGTAATTCTCCCTACCAGGGGTACAAAAGTACACTTTTGTTCAGATTCAGACAGGATATCGCCCTCGGTACTCTTCAATAGTTTAATAGCCCTCGGCTTCGTTTTCATCCTCGAAATATAACCTTTACTTTCCAGGGTATCAAGGTGACCATGCACGGTGGCCGTAGAACTAATCCCCAGGGCTTTACAAATTTCTCGAACCGAAGGAGGATAGTTCCAGAGGGAAACTTCTTGTTCAATAAACACCATGATCCTTTTTTGTTTATCAGTGAGCGTTTCCAAACAATCACCCTTTCGATTTAGAATTCTAGGCCAATTATAGCACTATATAAATTAAGCGGCAAACTATTGTTTGCACAATTTCTAGATGCCTAACCTGGCAACTTATCCATTACCATTCACTTTGAATAATTTGTTAAGACCATTTAGATAAGCTTTTACACTGGCTTCGATAATATCAGTGCTTGTACCACGGCCGGTGATTGTTCTATCCTGGTATGACATATTAACCTGGACTTCACCGAGCGCATCACGACCCTGGGTGACCGCATTTATCATATATTTTTCAAGTCCGATATTCAAACCGGTTATCTTGTTAATAGCATTATAAGCAGCATCAATCGGCCCTGAGCCAACTGCAACTTCTTCAATTGTGCTGTCATCTTGTTTGATCAAGCGAATAACAGCTGCGGGAACGCTCTTGGTACCACTGACCGTCTGCAAATAATCAAGCCTGTATCGTGGTTCGGTGGCAGATAAATGATCTAGAACCAGGGCCTCCAAATCATCCGGATAAACTTCTTTCTTTTTATCAGCCAGGCTGACAAAATGATTATAAATTATCTCGAGCTGTTGATTGTTAAGCGAGAAACCCAGCTTATTGAGTTGATCAAGAACAGCATGCCTTCCGGAACGAGCGGTGAGAATCATTTGGGCTGCCGACCCACCAATTAAATCAGCATCAATAATTTCGTAAGTTTCCCTGTTTTTCAATACGCCATCTTGATGAATTCCTGATGAATGCGAAAATGCATTTAGGCCGACAACTGCTTTACTAGAAGGAACCGCAATACCGGTTAACTTGCTGACCAGGCGGCTGGTTCGATAGATCTCGGAAAAGTTTAAATTAGTATAGTAAGAAAAATAATTCTGCCTGATC
>PWEB01000222.1 GCA_003553305.1 Syntrophomonadaceae bacterium | reverse complement strand
GATTACCCGGAGCTGGAAGTTGAAAGAGGACAAACTGTGATTGCCACCGCTGGAGATATCAAGAAAGTTCATATTGCCAGGGGTCTTAATGTGACAGCCATTGATTCAGAAGAAGACACGGTATCTGGAACAGCTCCTGCGGGAAATAGTCTTGAAGTCCGCGTTTTTGATATGGAAGTTGACTACTTTGATATGCCTTCCCGGATGGTGGTTGCCGGAAGTGATGGCGAGTGGACTGCTGAATTTTCTGAAGCGGTGGGAGATGAACCCTACGAAAGCGCTTTTGATATATCCGGAGAGGTTACCGGAGAGGCCCGTATTATTGATCTTACCGGTGATAACACCATGCTCTACTGGCATTATCAAGAAACAAAATTTTCAGTTTATGTTGAAGAGGATCTGGTAAGTGGTTATGGGTGGGCTGCCGGTGCCGCTATAAACATTACCGTCGGTGATGATGAATATGAAACGGCTGCTGATAATGATGGATTTTTTGAAGCTGATGTAGAAGTAAGCGCCGGTGACAGTGTCGAGGTGACAGATGGAATTACGGCAAAAGAGCATGTGGTTACAACACTGCAGCTAACTGAAGCGAACAGGGATACCGGGCTGATTACCGGGACAGCCGATCCTGGAACCAAGGTATTTATTGAACTGCTTGAACCTGCTGACGGATATGGGCCGCCTACCCTGGTGGCTGAGGCTGATGTTGAAGCCGACTCTGACGGTGAATGGTTTATTGATTTTGATCAGGAGATTGGAGACAGCATTACAATTTATATCATGCAGGAAGATGATGACGGAGACAGGACATCTGTCCAAGAATAGAGTTTTTACCTGGTTAGGTTATAATATATCGCCCTGGGAAGCACGTGTGCAAAGCACGTGCTTCCACATCTCCTATAAGCGGTGAAAATGGTTTTAAAATATGAATATTGCTTTAAAACAAGGCAATTTAGCAGGTATTTTCTGGATTGTGACGAAGATATTAATAATAATTACAGTTTGACCGATAATTAAGTTAAGCCTTCAAATCAGCTATTAGACTTTTCAGGAGAAGATTATGAAACCAATAAAATCGGGTAAGTTCACTCTACTTATTGTTGTTTGCATGTTTGTTTTGTTCTGCTTTACCGATCAGGTTCATGCGCTTATGTTTGAGATGACTGAAGAAGAATTGGAAGAAGGCGCAGATGATATCATCGTTGGCAATGTCCAAAGAACAAGCAGTTACTGGAATGCAGACCGCACCGGTATTTTCACTGAGGTTAGTATCGAGGTGAAAGAACATCTCAGTGATTCTGGCAGGGGTAATACAAAGACAGTTATTGTGGAAGGTGGTAAAGTAGGTGACCTGGAGCAATGGGTGTCGGACGAACCTATTTTCGAAGAAGGCGAGACAGCGAAACTATATTTAAAAGAAATGGAAGCTTCCGAGCTTTCTCAGAAAGGTTTGAATCATATTCCCCAGAGGATGGCAGTAGGGAATCCTTCCCGGGTATATGGCAGTGCCCAGGGGAAAAAAGAGATTGACGATCTAGAAAAAGAATATGATCAATCAGGGGATGAATCCCTGATTGATGATCAACAAGATCTGGAAAGTATAACTAAAGATAGTTTTAGTGTTGAACAGTATGCTGAGCAGGAAACGACAAGCGATTCTTTTGATCGAAGTATAGATGGGATGAGCCCTAATATAGCTTCCGGTGGAACTGGTTCAGAGGTTGTTGTCAGCGGTTCTGGTTTTGGTGACCGGGGGAGCAATGATCATCTTGCTTTCTATTATAGTACTTATGGCGGACAACACCGTTTTATGTCTTCTGATATAGTTTCCTGGACTGACAGCGAAATTGTTGCAGTGGTACCCATGAAAAGAATCGATAATTATTTATTTTCCGCATCCAGCGGGCCGGTCCATATTTACTTAGATGGTGACTGGTCTCCTCCAATTGCTTTTACAGCGAGTTTCGGCTACTTTCAAAGAAAATGGGGAGGTTCTGACCCCACGGTTCCCTACAAGGTGAACTACAATAATAACCCGGATAAACTAACAGCAGTGAAAGCCGCGGCAGAAACCTGGAGCGAGGCCGGGGCGAATTTTTCTTTTGATTATGATGGGAACACTAACGCTACTTCGATAGGACATAATAATGTAAATGAAATTATATGGGCTGCTCTTCCTGAAGGGATCCTTGGCCGGGCTACTATTTACAGCCAGGCAGGTCAGATTATTGAGGCTGATATTGTTTTTAATTCGGATATAGATTGGAGTCCTGGCGAAGAATGGTGGTCATTTGCAGACTATGACGTGGAAACTGTTGCTATTCACGAATTGGGGCACTGGCTTGGTTTGACCGATCTTTACGGGAGTTTTACTAATTTCCCAAACGATATGGAGAAAGTTATGTATGGCAGGATTGCTTCTGGTGAGATTAGACGTAATCTCCACGAACATGATATTCTCGGGATCAAGTGGATTTACGGGACATCTCCTTCCAGTAGAGAAACGTTTGAGATCGAAGTCTCAGCTAACTCTGATGAGGGTGGAAGTGTTAGCGGTGGTGGAAGCTACACTGCGGGCGATACTGCTACTGTGGAAGCCGAGGTTTTTGATGGCTACTATTTTTCCCACTGGGAAGAAGATGGCGAAAAAGTTTTTGAAGATGCCGAGTATACTTTTACTATTGAATCTGATCGACAGCTAGTTGCTGTTTTTAAGCAATATAAAATAGAACTTTCGGCCGAGCCTGAAGCAGGCGGTGAGGTAACCGGAGAAAGCTATGGTGACGAGGACGAAGAGGTCACCCTTAGGGCAACTGCCGCGGAAGGCTACCGGTTTGTTAACTGGACTGATGAAGAAGGCATGGTGGTCTCAGAAGAAGAGGAGTATACTGTTAAGCTAGAAGATGATATTTATCTGACCGCCAATTTT
>PWEB01000094.1 GCA_003553305.1 Syntrophomonadaceae bacterium | reverse complement strand
CAAAAGTGGTGATAGCTAATATTTTTCGCCACAGGGCTCAATAATCCTTCAAGCATATTGAATTTATACTAATCTGATTATACTCAACAATGCCGTTACCGTCCCATTCGCCAGGAAAAGGTCAGGACAGGCAGGATTCCATAACTCGTTGTCGAATATAAGGTCAGATAAAGATTAGTTAAAGATAAATGCTTCCTTCTAAATCAAGCACAAAGCAGAACATGATCTCTTTCATAGAACAAAATCTTTATCAAGTTCAGTTTTTTATATCTTTTAAAAGGAGGTTTTAACAATAATGGAACAGTATATGCAAAACATTGCCGGTATGATGGCTGTTGCCGCCCGGACAGCTCCAAAAGCAAAAGGTGAGGACTTTACCGAAATCAAAATTTTAAGCGGTGACGATCTGGCCCGGCTGGCCGATGAAATGATTAAGTACGGAGAGGAAAGCGGAAAATCTAACTTCGATCGCGATGGGGAAAATGTGCGCAATTCTGATGCCGTGCTCCTGCTCTCGTTAAAGGCACCTGTACACTTAGGATTAAACTGTGGGGTCTGCGGTTTTGATACCTGTGCAGAAATGTCTGAACAGCTCAGGCAGGGCCCTGAATTTCAAGGCCCGCTTTGTTCCTGGCGCATGGTCGATCTGGGTGTTGCTTTGGGCTCTGCTGTCAAAACAGCTTCTCTCTTCAACGCCGACAACCGGATCATGTACCGCATCGGGGTTGCTGCCCTCCGCGCGAAAATGATTGAAGGCGAAGTGGCGGTTGGTGTGCCGATTTCTGCAACCGGAAAGAGCATCTACTTCGACCGTTAAACAATAAATTGAGAATGACAAACCTGCAAAAATGTTTTGCTTGACAGGATAGCGCAGCTGTGCTAATGTTTTTAACAAAGATAATAAGGTTAGCCGATGACAGGAATTAGTAAGCAGGCAATGGTCAACTAAGAGAACTGGATGGAGGAAGTTAAATGCTTCCAAAGCTGAAATTCCAGCGTTGATACACCTGGTGAATGGCTCCTGGAGGTACCGGCCGAAAGTGTCAGTGTGGCACGAGTAGACCCGGACGGATCTTTCACCGTTAAAGGAAAGCAGGTTTGGGAAAATAGCTTAAAGCGTTTTTCCGCATCTGACAAAGTAGCCTGTATTTAAGTACAGGAAACCAGGGTGGTACCGCGAACAACTCTCGTCCCAGGACGGGAGTTTTTTTATATTTAAATAATAAGCTACAGGAGGTTTTAAAAATGAAAGAACGTAAAATTATCTTACCGGAAAAGGATATGCCCCGCAAATGGTATAACATCCAGGCTGATTTGCCCACTGCGCTGCAGCCGCCTTTGAACCCGTCGACCAAAAAACCGGCCGGCCCCGATGACTTAAGCGCGATATTTCCAATGAGCTTGATTGAACAGGAAGTTTCCACCGAGCGCTGGATTGATATCCCCGAAGAAGTATTAGACATTTACAGCACATGGAGGCCTAGCCCGCTGCACCGGGCATACAACTTGGAAAAAGCACTCGGCACCCCGGCCAAAATTTACTACAAGCAGGAAGGGGTCAGTCCGGCCGGCAGCCATAAACCAAATACTGCCGTCGCCCAGGCCTACTACAACAAGCAGGCCGGAATAAAAAGGCTTTCCACCGAAACCGGCGCCGGTCAGTGGGGCTCTTCGCTGGCCCTGGCCTGCAATTACTTTGACCTTGAATGCACTGTCTACATGGTTAAAATCAGTTACCACCAAAAACCCTATCGGCGCTCTCTGATGGAGGTATGGGGCGCTGATGTCTATGCCAGCCCTACCGATATGACCCAGTCCGGACGTAATGTCCTCGCAGAGAATCAAGATTCCCTGGGCAGCCTGGGCATAGCAATCAGTGAAGCAGTTGAAGATGCCGCCGGCAATCCAGATACCAACTATTCATTAGGCAGCGTCCTTAACCACGTTATGCTCCACCAAACTATAATCGGTCTGGAATGCCAGAAACAGTTTAAAATGGTTAATGACTACCCCGACTACGTAATCGGCTGTTGCGGAGGCGGAAGTAATTTCGCCGGAATCAGCCTCCCCTTTATCCATGACAAAATCCGCGATGACAAGCCATTGAGGGCGATTGCTGTTGAACCGGAAGCCTGCCCCACCTTGAGCAAGGGTTCATTTACCTATGACTACGGAGATGTGGCCAAGTACACACCGCTGCTGATGATGCACACTCTCGGTCATAATTTCATGCCTCCCGGTATCCACGCCGGCGGCCTGCGCTATCACGGCATGTCTCCGATAATCAGTCAACTCTGCAAGGACGGTTTACTCGAAAACCGTGCTTACGGTCAGGAAGGCGTTTTTGAAGCAGCCCTGACTTTTGCCCGTACTGAGGGAATCCTGCCGGCGCCGGAAACCGCCCATGCCATTAAGTGCGCCATAGAGGTCGCCCTGGAATGCAAAGAGTCCAGGGAAGAAAAAACGATCCTCTTTAACTTGAGCGGGCACGGTCATTTTGATTTAACTGCCTACGATGATTACCTTGCCGGCAAAATTAAGGATGTTGACTACCCGCAGGAATTGATCGACCAGTCAATCGCTTCTTTGGAGAAAATCGGTTAAGGGAGACGCTAGTAATTCAAAGCTGCGGCTTCCTTCAGCCCTTATAACCACCTGATAGTCTATGCCCCGGAAAAGAAATTGATCAAAAAGGGAGCGCAAAAGAAACCGATCTACTAAGCCCCCGTCGACTGACGGGGGCTTAGTGCGTACTTCTTTATTACTATACTCAGCTTTTAGCCGTGATCTATGTTTAAGCTTTTACGGAGGCTAAGCTTACATCATCGGCATTCCGCCGCCCATTCCTCCGCCGGGCATTCCGCCGCCCATTCCTCCACCACTGTCGTCGTCAGCGATGTCTGTAACGACTGCTTCAGTGGTCAGGAAGAGAGCT